>JAJQBF010000182.1 GCA_021203425.1 Clostridiales bacterium
TGAAATAAGAATAAAAAAAGTTAAAATGATATAAATAAAGCTATGGCTTTACACAGATCCCACTGTGTTTATAGTATCGGAGGAATATAATGTGATTGATGCAGTAAGCTGCGGAGGTGTAGTTATATTCAGAGGAAAGGTTTTGCTGTTGTATAAAAATCAAAACGGCAGGTATATGGGATGGGTTATGCCTAAAGGTACGGTTGAACCCGGGGAGACATTTAAAGAAACGGCATTAAGAGAAGTAAAAGAAGAAACAAATGCAGATGCCAGAATAATTAAATATATAGGTAAAACTCAGTATACCTTCAGAGGGGCGGAGGATATTATAAACAAAACCGTCCACTGGTATTTTATGACAGCGTTCTCTTATCACTGCAAACCGCAGGCAGAGGAATTTTTTGCTGACGCAGGCTATTATAAGCAGCATGAGGCATATTATCTGCTTAAATTCCACGATGAAAAGCAGATTATGCACAGAGCCTATATGGAATACTTAGATATGAAAAACAAAGAAACGTCTACAAGGTATTTCAAACGAAATGTATATTAAGGAGGCCGCAATATGGAAAATTATTACAAAAATTCTATTGAAGAAATTAAAAGAGATTTAAATAAGCTTGAAGAAAAATCAAGTGTTAAAATTCTTTTTGTAACCATTGCCGCTATATCCCTCTTGACATTGTTAATCGTATATATCATTTTGAAATGTAAAAATTCGGCTTGTGATGATTTATATGATGAATTTTCGGAGGACGACGGCGCAGATTTTCCCTTCGATGAAGACGATGAAGAACTCAGCGAGGAAGAGGAAGAAGAAGAGGCATAATTTTCCGAAAACTTTTTCCTAAAAGCCGTAAATTTACGGACAGTGTAAAAATAATAAAACCCCGGGTTGTTCCTCAGCCGAACAAGTCGGAGTTTTTTTACATCAGCCTATTGACATAGAGTATACTCTAAGATGTAAAATTGTATTATAAGTATAAAGGAGGATTTCAAAATGGCTTGTTTTTTAGTACCTACAGCAGAGGCTGTTATTACAACTATCGCAAAGAAGAATGTTGATAAACACAAAAAAGAAGGTAGTGAGCAGAATATTTTCATAAGCAAAATGAACTGGCTCAACAATATGCTTTGGGGCGGCTCGGCTCTGCTTGCTTTTGAACATATTTGACATGGAGAGGTAACACCATGGTTTCCCTTCCTTACAAATGCCGTAAACGCAGCAGACAGAATGGAAATGTTTTATGAAATGGCAACATCGGGAACGGCTATGGCGGCGCTTGTTACTGCCGGCTGGGCTTGTATGGTTATGGCTGCAAACGCTATAGGCAAGGCAGAGACTTCTGTTTTAAAAGAAACATCGGTAAAGACAAAATAAAAAAGTATGTTTTAGGGAATGTCGGATAAATTTTTGACATTCCCTGAATTTTTATAATCGTATTTAAGGAGAATTCGGCAAATGACAATCGGTGAAAAATATGAAACTCTTAAAAATTATATATCAAGCTTTGAGAGGCTTGCCGTTGCTTTTTCAAGCGGTGTTGATTCTACGTTTTTGCTTAAAACGGCTCACGATGTGCTTGGGGATAAGGTTATTGCCGTTACGGCACACTCCCGTTTGTTTCCCGAAAGAGAATTAAAAGAGGCTTGTGAGTTTTGCAAAAAGGAAGGTATAAAACACATTATCTTTAACTTTGAGGAGCTTGAAATCGAAGGTTTCAGGGATAATCCGCCCAACAGATGTTATATTTGCAAAAAAGCCATTTTTCAAAAAATACAGGCAATTGCAAAGGAAAATAATATTGAAAATATCGCAGAGGGGTCAAACACAGACGACAACGGCGACTACCGCCCGGGTTTATCGGCTGTTGCCGAGCTTAGCATAAAAAGCCCTCTGAGATATGCCGGCTTAAGCAAGGCGGAAATAAGAGAGCTTTCAAAGAATTTGGGTTTAAAAACCTACAATAAGCAGTCTTTTGCCTGTCTTGCCTCAAGATTTGTTTACGGCGAGGAAATAAACGAGGAAAAGCTGTCGATGGCGGATAAGGCGGAGCAGCTTTTACTGGATATGGGTTTTAACCAAATGAGGGTGAGAATTCACGGTACAATGGCAAGAATAGAAACTGAGGAAAAAGACTTTCCGAAAATAGTCAAAAAGGAAACAAGAGAAAAAATAATATCCGAGTTTAAAAAATACGGCTTTACATATATATCAGTGGATTTGCAGGGCTACAGAACGGGAAGTATGAACGAAACCCTTAATATAACAGCCCGATGATAATTAACACATTTGCATTTATGTTTGCCTGTAAAACAAATATAACCGTAAGCACATTGAACTTTTACAAATCTACGTTAATTTTTTTAAAAAAATTGTATAATCTGTTGCAATTCGGTTTGAAGTTTGATATAATTAACTTAAATATTGTACATATCAAATTAGGGAGGTGCATTTTATTATGTCATTAGGAAATATTATTGTCGGTCAGTCAGGCGGTCCTACTTCTGTTATCAATTCAAGTCTTGCAGGTGTTTTTAAAACAGCTCTCGATATGAACGAAGGTAAGGTTTACGGTATGTTAAACGGTATTGACGGTCTTCTTCATGGTCAGTATATCGATATGACCGAAAGAATTAAGAACGATCTTGATGTTGAGCTTTTAAAGAGAACTCCTTCATCATTCTTAGGTTCATGCCGCAGAAAGGTTAAACCCGAAGATTATGATGACGTATTTAAAATTTTAAATGAGCTTGAAATAGGCGCTTTCTTCTATATCGGCGGAAACGACTCTATGGATACTATTAAGCAGCTTTCCGCATACGGAAACAAGATAGGTTCTCCTATTCGTTTTATGGGTGTTCCCAAAACAATTGACAACGACTTAGCAGTAACAGATCATACTCCCGGTTACGGTTCAGCCGCTAAATATATCGGTTCAACCTTAAAGGAAGTTATTCGTGACGGTCTTGTTTACAGCCACGCTACAGTTTCCGTAATTGAAATCATGGGCAGAGACGCAGGCTGGCTTACACTTGCCGCTTCACTTGCAAAGGGCGAAGACTGTGAAGGCGTAGACCTTATCTATCTTCCCGAAGTTCCCTTCGATTTAGACAAGTTTGTAGCTAAAGTTAAAGAACTTCACGCTCAGAAAGGCTCTCTCGTTATAGCTGTTTCAGAGGGTATCCACACAGCTGACGGAAAGTATGTATGTGAAATGAGCGCAGCTGACAGAATGGTTGACTCTTTCGGTCACGTTGCTTTAAGCGGAACAGCTTCTTATCTTTCAAACCTTCTTGCGTCAGAGTTAGGCTGTAAGACAAGAGCGATCGAGTTCTCAACAATGCAGAGATGTGCTAACCATATCGCTTCTCTTACAGACATTAACGAGGCTTATGCTGCCGGTGCTATGGCTGTTGAGGCTGCTGCAAAGGGCGAAACAGGCAAGGTTGTTATATTCAAGAGAGTTTCAACGGAACCTTATATTATGACAACAGAAACTTACGATGTAAACGCTATTGCAAACGAAGTTAAGAATGTTCCCTTAGAGTGGATCATTAATGACGGCACAGGCATTTCAGACGAAGCTGTTAAATATCTCCGTCCTCTTATTGCCGGTGAACTTCAGCCCATTATGGTAAACGGTCTTCCCAGACACATTACCGTTAAAGACTGCTGATAATAATTTTTGAGAAATTATCTGTAGTTTCAGTTTCATTAATGAATTAAAACGCACAAAACGGCTGTGTTAACTTTTTCGGTTAACAGCAGCCGTGTTATTATTTTTCTTTAATTTATTTCTTTAAAAGATATTTTCGTTTTTAACAACAACTACCCAGTTTCCTTCGGAAATTATTTCTCGTGCATTTTCAAGTATAACGTGGTTTCTCTCCGATGCACTTTCATATTCGCTTTGTGTAAGTAGGAAAAAGTAAGTATCTCTGTCGGGCTGATCTTCAAACCATATTCCGTCACTGTTAAGCCATCCGGCTCTGGGTTCATCTTCGTCTATATTAACGTCTCTTACTTTAACTTTGCTGCTTGACAAAAGCGTAAGTATGTTTGCGTTCCAATATGTGGCATATCCGTAGTCAAGACCGTTTTTCTCTAAAAGCTCAACTGCCTTATGAAGGTCATTATCTCTGCCGTAGTCAAAAGGCATAGACCATATCTGACAGGTGGTAACAATTCCGCTTGCGGCAACAAGAGCAGCAAGCAAAACAGCCCCTCGTTTAACATTAAAAGCCGACCATACAGCTTTCCAAACAATCATATCTGTAATAATTGCGCTGCATATAATAGGAGAAAGGCGCCAGTTTACAGAAGAAAGATTTCCGAAAATATATCCGTAAAGCACGAAACCTGACATAAGCCAGTGGAAAATTGTAAATATTCTTTCGTTTCTGTTAATTTTGGGAAACATAAAGAGGGCGGCGACGGGGGTTAAAAAGAGAACGAGACTTCCTGCCATTTTAATTGCCGCAAGTATGTTTTTGCCGCTTGTTATGGCTCCGCCTATTTCATAGTCGGCTCCCAAAAGTGAAGTCCATTGTTGAAGAAACTTAAGAAGGTTATTGCTCCATTCGTCACTGTTTACAATATTTGAATAAGCACTGCCGTAGGCTGTGCTTATGTCGGCAGAGGCTGAATTTAAGAATAAAGTTCCTATGACGGTTGCCGCAGCAATAATTATAAAAGCATAAAGCAGCGACAAATTTTCTTTTGAAACGATCTTATGTTTAAAATCAAATAAAATTACAAGGGCAAAAGCGCCTATCGCCGGAACAGAGGAAAGGGCAAGTGTTGTCAAGCCGTCAAAGGCTGAGAAAAATGCCCAGAGGAAAAGACAAACTCCTAATATTACAGTATATTTTTCATATTTAGGCAGGTCGTCTGATTTTTTCTTTTTACCTTCTGTTTCACTTTTAATTTTAAAGCTGAAACCGTTGTTCTCGAAATGTTTTAAAAAGGCAAAGGCAAGGGCGAATAAAATAAATGAAAGAAAAGCGCCCAGGCTGTAATGTATAATATGCTCCCAGAAAAGTTCTCTCAGTTTTGTACTGGAAGAAACAATTATAAAGCTCCAAACAGATGGCACCTCTGCTGTATGGCTTGCTCCAGCCGAGACCTCTTGCCGTAAAGTAGATGCCTATGCCGAGTATAATCATAAAACAAAGCATAGCCAAGCGGTAGGCAAACATTGTGAAACCGAAAACCGCCATAAAGGGAAGAACGAAAAAGGCAGAGCCGAAGGGCAGCAGGTAAGGGTAAAAGAAGGTATCGCTGAGCAGTTTTCCGCTGTCAAGAGTAGCCTGTGCCCACGTCATTGTGTCTACACAGTCTGAGTGAATATAACCTTCCGAAGGCCCTAACATATAATAAATAACCATAGCTGCCGCAATAAACAAAAGCAAATAAGATATTGCCGTTTGTTTATCCGGCTTTTCGAATTTAAAAAACTTTTCCATTTTAAAATCTCCTTGTTGTAAATTAGCGTTTATCTGTACTTTTAAATATAATATAAATTATTTAACCTCAAATGTCAACTTAAAACAGATTTTTTTATAAGAATTGCGGAGATATTTTTCGCTCCGGCTCGAAATTGCGCCGATATAAAAGCCCCTCAGCAATAGCCGGGGACTTTTATGTCATAAAACCGTTTTTCTGACAAAACTAAGCATTTCCGAAACGGTTTTTCTCCTTACCTTTTGTCTGTTTCCCTTTATATTAAGCTCTTTTCCATAGGCTTTGCCCTTATAATAAATTCCCAAATAAACTCTGCCTACAGGTTTATCATAAGATGAGTCTGATTCTGTGGGGTTGGCTACTGCACCGCCGCCGGCTATGCCCGTTGTGGAAAGTCCCAGCTCCGCTCCGGCTCTCAGGGCGGCTCCTTTTGCCATTTCCATAGCTGTTTCTCTTGAAACTGCGCCGTAATGTTTAATTGTGGTTTCCTTTACACCGGCTGTTTCCATTTTGCTTTCGTTGGTATATGTGACGAAACCTTCCTTAAATATCTTGGAAACACCTTCAATATCAACTATAGTTGAGGCGAGCATACCGCCCGTAAGGCTTTCTGCTACGGCAAGGGTTATTTTTCTGTCTATAAGGCTTTGAACCACTGCTCTTGTAAGGCTTGTATCGTTTTCGCCGTATATAAATTCGCCTAAAACCATATAGATTTCTTTTGCCGCCGGCTCAATAAGCTTTTCACATTCTTCCTTGGTTTCGCCTTTGGCTGTTATTCGGAGGAAAACACCGTCTTCCTTAGCATAGGGCGCAATTGTGGGGTTTACGCTTTTTGCCATTAAATCTCTTACCATTTCAGCCGCCGTAGATTCGCCGATTCCCGTAAGTCTTATTGTTCTTGAAATGATGGTGTGGTTTTCTCTGCCCTGTAAATAGGGCTTAACGGATTCATTAAACATGGGCTTAAGTTCATTGGGAGGACCTGGCAGCATTATAAGCACTTTTCCGTTTTCTTCTATAATTATGCCCGGGGCTGTGCCGTTGTTGTTTTTAATGGCTATAGCCCCTTCGGGAACATAGGCCTGTTTGATGTTTGTTTTGGCCATTTCACGGCCCTTAAAACATGCCTTTATGTCGTTATATATATTTTCATCAAGATTAAGACAGCGCTTGAAAAATTCAGCTCCCGTCTCCTTTGTTATGTCGTCGTCAGTGGGACCTAAGCCGCCGGTTGTAATTATAATATCCGAGCGGTTAAAGCCGTCTTTTAATGCCGCAAGAAGTCTGTCTTTGTTGTCGCCTACTACTATTTGATAGTAAACGCTTATGCCCAAAGCGGCAAGCTCCTCAGACAAAAACTTTGCGTCAGTGTTTGTTATATCGCCTAAAAGAATTTCTGTTCCTACAGCTATAATTTCAGCGTTCATAAAATCGCCACCTTTTTTAAAAAAAGGCAGGTATTATACTCAAAAGAGAAACGCCTGCCTTGTCATTTTAGAAAATTATTAAACTAATTTTTTGTTATAGCTTTTGCTATGACACACTCTCTCAAAGGAGAAAATTATTTATTCTTTAAGTTAAACCATGCGTCAAGACCGAGATACTGACCTACTTCGCCCAGTTCTTCTTCGATTCTTAAAAGCTGGTTATACTTAGCAACACGGTCTGTTCTTGCAGGAGCACCTGTCTTAATCTGACCTGCGTTTACAGCAACTACGATGTCAGCGATTGTAGCGTCTTCTGTTTCGCCTGAACGGTGAGAAACAACTGCTGTCATATTATTTCTGTTAGCAAGCTGAATTGCGTCAAATGTTTCTGTAAGTGTACCGATCTGGTTTACTTTGATAAGGATAGCGTTAGCTACGCCTAAGTCAATACCCTTCTGAAGTCTTGTTGTGTTTGTTACGAAAAGATCGTCGCCTACAAGCTGAATCTTATCACCGAGTTTTTCTGTAAGAAGTTTCCAACCGACCCAGTCTTCTTCTGCAAGACCGTCTTCAATAGAGATGATGGGGAATTTCTCGCAAAGAGCTGCATAATAATCAACCATTTCAGCTGATGTTCTTGTGATTTCTTCATCAAGACCCTTAGCCTCTGTTTCACCTGCAAAGTGATATAAGCCGTCTTTCTTGTAAAGTTCTGATGATGCGGGGTCCATAGCGATTCTGATCTGTTCGCCGGGCTTATAGCCTGCGTTTACGGTAGCCTCAAGAATAAGTTCGATAACTTCGTCAGCTGTAGCACAGTTGGGAGCGAAACCGCCCTCATCGCCTACACCAGTTGAATAACCCTTAGACTTAAGAACCTCCTTAAGAGCGTGATAAATTTCACAGCACATTCTGAGAGCTTCTGAGAATGTGGGAGCACCAACGGGCATAATCATAAATTCCTGTAAGTCAACAGTGTTGTCAGCGTGCTTACCGCCGTTCATAATGTTCATCATGGGAACGGGAAGAGTCTTGCCGTTGAAACCGCCTAAATACTGGTAAAGAGGCATATTAAGAGCCTCAGCTGCTGCCTTAGCAACTGCCATAGATACAGCAAGAGTAGCGTTTGCGCCTAACTTAGCCTTGTTGGGTGTTCCGTCAAGAGCGATCATAGCCTTGTCAATAGCAACCTGGTCAAGAGCGTTCATACCGATGATTTCATCGGCGATAATGTCGTTTACATTTGAAACAGCCTTTTCTACGCTTGTTCCGTTGTACTTGTTGGGGTCGCCGTCACGAAGTTCAACAGCCTCAAACTGACCTGTAGAAGCGCCTGAAGGAACGGCTGCTCTGCCCATAACCTGATTTCCGTCACACTCAACAACAACCTCAGCCTCAACTGTGGGGTTAGCTCTTGAATCGAGGACCTGTCTTGCGAATACGTCTACTATTTCTAAATAACCTTTCATTTCTAAACTCCTTTCGTATTTGGAAAAATCATTATATATACATACTTATATTGTAAAATATTATTGTAAATCTGTCAAATACTTTTTTTGATTTTGTGATAATTTTTATGCAAAGCTTCCCCTTTTAAGGGGAAGCGTCAGCGAAACTGACGATGGGGTATTAAAGCTTTGCATATAGTGCTTTACCGGCACTTATTTAATAAGCAGTGACTGACCTGTCATTTCCTCGGGCTGAGGTATTCCCATCATCTCTAAAAGTGTGGGAGCGATATCCGCCAGCTTTCCGCCCTCTTTAAGTCCCTTTGCCTCGGGATAGTTTACCAGAATAAAGGGAACGGGGTTTGTTGTGTGAGCGGTAAAGGGATCACCTGTTTCGTAGTTTATAAGCTGTTCGATGTTGCCATGGTCGGCGCATATAAACATCTGTGAGCCTGTCTCAACAACTGCCTCAACAACTCTGCCTACACATTCGTCAATATAAGCAACAGCCTTTTTAGCTGCCTCGATAACTCCCGTATGACCTACCATATCGGGGTTAGCATAGTTGATTATAATTAAGTCGTTTTCACCGGACTTAATATTTTCAAGCAGCTTTTCCGTTACTCCCGGTGCGCTCATTTCCGGCTGAAGGTCATATGTTGCAACCTTGGGTGAAGGGATAAGGTATCTGTTTTCATTGGGGTTGGGAGCCTCTACGCCGCCGTTAAAGAAGAATGTAACGTGGGCATATTTTTCCGTCTCCGCAATTCTTGCCTGTGTAAGACCGAGAGAAGAAATATATTCTCCCAGTGTATTTGTGAGAACCTGAGGCTTAAAGGCAACAAGCTTGTTTTCGATTGTCTTGTCATACTCTGTAAAGCACACATAGGTAACTCTGAAATGACCTTTCTTTCTTTCAAAATAGGGGAAATCGTCATCACAGAAACATCTTGTAATTTCTCTTGCTCTGTCGGGACGGAAGTTTGCAAAAATTATGCTGTCGTTTTCGCCTATTGTGGCTGTGGGCTTGCCGTCTTCAAGTATAACAGTGGGAATAACGAATTCGTCGTTTACTCCCTCGGCATAGGTTGCGTCCATACATTCAGCCATAGAGTTCGCCGTATTTCCTTCGCCGTAAACTATTGCGGCATATGCTTTTTCAACTCTGTCATAGTTTTTGTCTCTGTCCATAGCGTAATAACGACCGCTTATTGTAGCAATTTTGCCTACGCCGATTTTAGCCATTTCGTTTTCAAGCTCCGTAAGGAAACCCTTTGCGGAGGTCGGGGGAGTATCTCTGCCGTCAAGGAAAGCGTGCATATAAACTTTTTCAAGACCGTGTCTCTTTGCAAGCTCAAATACAGCGAAAATATGTTCAAGTGAACTGTGAACACCGCCTCTTGAAACAAGGCCGAAAACATGGAGAGCGCTGTTATTTTCTTTACAATTGTTTACTGCCTTTAAAAGCTCTTCATTTGTAAAGAAATCTCCGTCATGGATTGATTTTGTTATTCTTGTAAGCTCCTGATAGACAATTCTTCCGGCGCCCATATTAAGGTGACCTACTTCCGAATTGCCCATTTGTCCGTCGGGAAGACCTACATCAAGACCTGAGGCATAACCCTTAACACAGGGATATTCCTTCATAATTCTGTCAATATTGAGGGTGGGGGTAAGGGCTATAGCGTTGCCCTCTTTTTTTTCGTTAATTCCGAAACCGTCCAATATCATTAAAATTGTAGTTTTTTTACTCATAATTACTGCCCCTTATTCTTTAACACAGCCTGTAATAAGGTTAAAATCAGCCTTTAAGCTGGCGCCGCCGATAAGGCCGCCGTCAATATCGGGCATTGAAAGCAGAGATTCACAATTTTCGGCATTCATACTTCCGCCGTACTGAATTCTGATTTCTTCGGCTGTTTCGTCATCATAAATATCGCTTATGATGGCTCTGATGCTTGCGCAAACCTCTTCTGCCTGATAAGCCGAGGCTGTTCTGCCTGTACCTATAGCCCAAATAGGCTCATAAGCTATTATAACCTTTTTGGCATCATCTATATCGATTTTCTGAAATGCTTTTTTAACCTGAATGGCAATATGATCGTTTGTAATTCCTTCGTCCTTCATTTTAAGGGTTTCGCCTACACATAAAATGGGGATAAGACCGCTCTTCAAGGCTTTTCTCATTTTCTTGTTAATCATATCGTCTGTTTCGCCGAAATATTCTCTTCTTTCGGAGTGACCTAAAATAACATATTTAACGCCCAGCTCTTTAAGCATATGGGCTGAAACCTCGCCTGTATATGCTCCTGCCTCTTCGAAATGCATATTCTGTGCGCCTACTGAAATGTTGCTGCAGTCCTTTACTGCTTCACAAACAGTGGGGATATCAACAAAGGGTACACAAAATACAACGTCACAGAGAGCGTTTTCGCTGCCTTCTTTAAGAAGAGCTACAAGAGAGACTGCCTCTGAAGGAGTCATATTCATTTTCCAGTTACCTGCAATAATTTTTTTACGCATTATAATTCACCTTTTTTATATTGTAGAAAATTTTGTTTTTTGTAATGTGGGGTTCGGTACTGCAATTCCGGTTCGGGCGTGCCAATTCTCAGCACCTCTCCGTCAGCTTTCAGCTGACACCTCCCCTTAAAAGGGAGGCTTATTTATCGTCTGCTGCTGCGATTCCGGGGAGTTCCTTTCCTTCGAGGAATTCAAGAGAAGCGCCGCCGCCGGTTGAAATATGAGTCATCTTGTCGCCGAAACCTAAGCTGTTTACTGCTGCTGCTGAGTCGCCGCCTCCGATAATTGTTATAGCGTCTGTTTCTGCAAGAGCCTGTGCTACGGCAATAGTACCTTCAGCAAAAATCGGGTTTTCGAAAACGCCCATAGGTCCGTTCCAAACAACTGTCTTGCTTTCCTTAGCAGCTTTTGCAAAAAGCTCTCTTGTCTTGGAGCCGATGTCTAAGCCCTGCATATCAGCGGGAATAGCTGTTGAGTCAACAACTTCGTAAGGAATTTCCGCATCGATAGGATTGGGGAATTCTTTAGCAACAACTGTATCTATGGGAAGAAGAAGTTCAACACCTTTATCCTCTGCCTTCTTAAGCATTTCCTTGCAGTAGTCAAGCTTTTCGCTGTCAAGAAGTGACTGGCCAACCTCATAGCCCTGAGCCTTAAGGAATGTATAAGCCATACCGCCGCCGATAATAAGCTTGTCAACCTTTTCAAGAAGATTGTCAATAACGGCAATTTTGTCTGTAACCTTTGCGCCGCCTAAAATAGCGAGGAAAGGTCTTCCCGGTGCATTTACTGCATTGCCTAAATATGTGATTTCTTTTTCCATAAGGTAGCCTACGCCGCAGTCCTTAACATATTTTGTTACGCCTACTGTTGAACAGTGTGCTCTGTGTGATGAACCGAAAGCATCGCAAATATAAATGCCTGCAAGTGAGGCAAGCTCCTCTGAGAATGTATCGATGTTCTTTGTTTCTTCCTTGCGGAAACGTGTGTTTTCAAGAAGGACAACATCTCCGTCTTTCATTGCGGCAACAGCAGCCTTAGCGTTTTCACCTACAACTGTTTCGTCAGCTGCAAAAACAACCTCTTTGCCTAATTTTTCTGAAAGTCTTTTTGCTACGGGAGCAAGAGAAAACTTAGCCTCGGGTGTTTTGGGCTTGCCTAAATGTGAACAAAGAATAACCTTTGCTCCGTTGTCGATAAGTTTGGTGATAGTGGGCAAAGCCGCAACAATTCTGTTTTCGTCTGTAATTACTCCGTCTTTAAGAGGCACGTTAAAGTCACATCTGACAAGTACTCTCTTGCCGGCTACATTAAAATCGTCTACATTTTTCTTATTAAGCATCTTATGCTCTCCTTTCTTCTCTTTCATTTTACAGACTGCCCTTAAAACCTTAATTATTCCTTAGTTTTTCGGCAGCCGTTAATATTTTCAACAGTTTGAGTATAACACATTTTTACTTACAATTCAATGAATTATTTAAATAATCTTTCCTATATTTTTATTTTTATACAAATCTACAAAGTAAACATCAAAAAAACGGAAATTTATGTTATAGTTTTCACATAGATTTCCGTTAATTGGGTTATAAGAAATCTTACATCACACCCGGTTCGGGCATGGTACCGCAAGTACCCCTCTGTCAGCCTTCAGCTGACATCCGGAACCCGAAAGAGATCGGGCGCCCGATAGGGCGGTTTTGCTGAAAGCAAAAACGAGTTTAGCAATCGAAATCACTTAAAAACCTCTAAATAATCAGCTTTTTTGAGCAACTGATACCACTAAAAATTAGTAATTTGACACCACATTGACACCAATTTTGAAAAAGAGCCATCTATAATGCCATGAAAACTTAATATTTGAAAACTGTAATGGGTTCTGTTGATTTATATTGGATTATAAATTAGCAGAACTTTTTTATATGCCATTTTATGTTTGGTTTGGGTAATGGATTTACCTATCACAACGATGACAAATTTAGAAAGATAAAGATATGGAGGTATGGAAAATGAATAATAAAGGCAACGGTACTGTAGTAAGAGTTGAGAAAGACAAAAATTTTACGGCTATGAGCAATTATCATTTATGGGATAAGAGGCTTTCATTTAAAGCCAAGGGATTATTGTCATTTATGTTAAGCGTTTCCGACAGTTGGAAATTTACAATTAAGGGACTTGCTTCTATGGCGAAAGACGGTACTGACAGTGTGGCTTCGGCTGTAAAGGAACTTGAAACCACAGGCTATGTCGTTCGGAGCAGAAGCAGAAATGAAAAGGGGCAGATGGGAGAAGTGGAATATACAATATATGAAAATCCCTGTGACAACAATGCCATTGAAGAAAATGCCGATTTTTTTACACAGTCTGATTCTGAAAATGAAAATTCCGATGAGCAGGTTGATACTGCCGAATATGTTGACAGCGTTACAGAAAATAATAGTGTGATTGAAGAAGAAAATTTCAAGCATATTGAAAGCATGGATATATCAAAATCGGCAGATAAACAGCCTGATAGGGAAAATCTTATTGCAGCTGAAATATTGTCTGAAAACCGCTCTGACGGGATAAATGGGTCCGAAAATGCCGAAGAAAGATGTATGGGTGCAAAACCAAAAGAGGAAAAGCCTGTTTTTGTAAAACCCGTTCTGGATAATCCTGTCTTGGGTAATCCTATTCGGGGAAAACCCTGAACAGGAAAATCCCCCACAAATAAATACTAAATTAAATAAATACTAAAATAAATAAATATCAATCTTATCTTATCATCTCTCTCCTCTCTTCTCCCCTCATAGAGAGAGTGAGAAGAAAAACGATA
>JAJQBF010000022.1 GCA_021203425.1 Clostridiales bacterium
ACATCAATTTTACAACATTTTTTATTTGCAAGTCAATATAAAAGTCAAATATTTATTTGAAAATTAAGGGCTTTTAAGTATATTTTAGTAGAAAAAATTGAATTATTTAACCAAATTTATATAAGTATTTAAAGAGGACCCTGTTCCGGAAAGAACAGAGCCCTTATGTAGCTTGATTTTTTTTATTGTGTATCAGTCATAAAGTCTTGAAATGGGAAGTCCCTCGTGAATTCTGTAGATTGCGTCGGCGAAAATCTTAGCTGTGGAAAGAACCTTGATTTTAGACAATCTCTTTTCCTCGGGGAAGTAGATTGTGTCAAGCATAATAAGATGGTCAATAGCGCTTTTTTCGATTTTTTCCAAAGCGTTGCCCGAGAAAACACCGTGAGTACAACAGGCATAGACAGAGTTTGCCCCTCTTTCCTTAATTGCGTTTGCTGCGTTGCAAATTGTTCCGGCTGTGTCTATCATATCGTCTACAAGAATAACGTCTTTTCCTTTAATATCGCCGATAATATTCATAATTTCGGAAACATTGGGACGGGGACGTCTTTTATCTATTATGGCAATGGGAATATCCAGTTTCTCCGCAAAGGATCTTGTTCTGGCAACA
This sequence comes from Clostridiales bacterium, assembly GCA_021203425.1. GTDB lineage: Bacteria > Bacillota > Clostridia > Lachnospirales > CAG-274 > JAJQCI01. The sequence goes on from JAJQBF010000022.1 coordinate 614, forward strand.
GAGCCTAAGTCGGGAGAAACGGCTACCAAATTACCCATATTGTCTTCAAATTTTGATTCATAATAATCTGTAAGGAGGGTGTTTCCTCTCAAATGGTCTACGGGTATATCGAAAAAGCCCTGAATTTGAGCGCAGTGCAAATCCATTGTCAATATTCTGTCAGCTCCTGCCGTTGTAATCATATCCGCTACAAGCTTAGCTGAAATGGGATCTCTGGGTCTTGCCTTTCTGTCCTGTCTTGCATATCCGTAATAAGGTATAACGGCGTTTATTCTGCCTGCGGAAGCCCTTTTACAGGCGTCTATCATAATAAGCAGCTCCATAAGGCTGTCGTTTACGGGTTTTGAGGTCGAGTTTACAATATAAACGTCTGCCCCTCTGACTGTTTCGAGAATATTTATGCTTATTTCTCCGTCAGAAAACTGACCTACGTTGGCCTTGCTTATACTTAAGCCTATTTCACTTGCAAGGCTTTCCGCTAAAGGTCTGTTTGAAGTTCCGCTTAAAATTTTAATGTTTCCTCCGGTCATATTCATGGACTTATTTCCTCCTAAATAAAGAATATCCTTTAATGACTATATGTAAATTAATTAATTGAACTTGTAAAGTTCGGGCTTGGTAATTTCAAGCACCCCGTCGTCAGCCTTCGGCTGACACTTCCCCTTAAAAGGGGAAGAATTATTTCTTATCCGTCCAGCCGCTGATATTAACCTGACGTTTACGGGCTATTGACAGGGCATGGGGCGGTACATCATTGTTAATTGTAGAGCCTGCTGCGGTTACAGCGTTTTCGCCTACCTTTACGGGGGCAATAAGGTTTGTGTTGCAGCCTATAAAGGCGTTGTCCTCAATTGTAGTTCTGTATTTATGAACACCGTCATAGTTTGCAGTGACAGTGCCGCAGCCGAAATTAACATTCTTGCCTACGTCGGAATCTCCTACATAGGTAAGGTGTGAAACCTTTGTTCCGTCATCTATATTTGAATTCTTTATTTCAACAAAATTACCTATTCTTACGTGTTCCCCTATTTTTGTTCCGGGACGAAGATAAGCAAAAGGTCCTACTGTTGTGTAGTTGTCAACGTATGCATTCATAAGAACGGACATCTTTACGTTTACTCCGTCCTTTATCTCGGAGCTTACAATCTGTGTGTTGGGGCCTATAACGCAGTCTGTGCCTATTGTTGTTTTGCCCTCTATGGTTGTTCCGGGAAGTATGATTGTGTCAGCCTCGATTTCGGCGTCCTGTCCTATATATGTGTTTTCAGGATTTACTATTGTAACACCGTTTAACATATGCTTTTCGTTTATTCTTTTAACAAGGGCTTTTGTAACAACAGATAAATCCAGCTTGGAGTTTACTCCCAAAAATTCCGATTCGTCATCGGCTGTCATAACCCCCACTGTTTTGCCGCTGTTTTTAATAAGTTCCATTGTATCTGTTAAGTAATATTCTCCCTGGGCATTGCTGTTTTTAAGGCTTGAAAGAGCCTCTTTTAAAGCTTTAGCCTCAAAGATATATACTCCCGAGTTTACTTCTTTAACGGCAAGCTCGGTGGCGGAGCCGTCTTTCTGTTCAACTATTTTTTCAAAATCGCCTTTTTCATCTCTTATAATTCTTCCGTAGCCTTTAGGGCCTTCCTTTATAAAGCTTACACCTGTTGCGGCATTGCCCTTTTCCGTATGGAAGGAAAGAATTTTTTCTATAGTTTCGGGCTTTATAAGAGGAGTATCTCCGCAGAGAACAAGAACATTTCCTTCTTCTCCTATAAAATCTCCTGCCTGCATAACAGCGTGACCTGTTCCCAGCTGTTCCTTCTGAACGGCATATTTAACTCTGTCGCCTATCATTTTTCTGACAAGCATACTCTTGTGACCGACAACGGCACATATGTCTTCAGCCCCTGCTTTAAGAGACGCATCTATAACATAGTCCAACATTGTCTTGTCCAATACCTTGTGAAGTACCTTGGGTACCTTTGATTTCATTCTCGTGCCCTGACCGGCAGCCAGTATAATTACTTTTAAATTTTTATTCATAATCCACCTCATAATCAACTGCGGAAAACTC
>JAJQBF010000211.1 GCA_021203425.1 Clostridiales bacterium
ATTATAATGTTAATAAATCAAATGAGGAGAGATTTATATGAATATTTCAAGAGATAATTTTTTGCTTTATGCCGTTACTGACAGGGGAATTTTAAAGGGGCGAAGCTTGGTACAGGCTGTTGAAGAGACCGTTTTAGGGGGCGCCGGGCTTATACAGATAAGGGAAAAGGGGCTTAACTTCGAAGAATTTTCAGCCGAGGCAGTTCTTATTAAAAAGATTACCGACAAATACGGTGTTCCTCTCATAATAAACGACAACACAGAGGTCTGCCGCAGGATAGGCGCCGACGGAGTACATATAGGTCAAAAAGACACAGACATTATTACAGCAAGAAAAATTTTAGGCAAAAATGCAATTATAGGTGTTTCGGCAAAAACCGTTGAACAGGCTGTTTTTGCGGAGAAAAACGGAGCAAGCTATTTAGGGGTTGGGGCAGCCTTTGCCACAGGTTCTAAGGCAGATGCGTCTACAATAGATCACTCCGTATACGGCAAAATAAAAGAGGCGGTTAATATTCCCGTCGTTGCCATAGGGGGAATCACGAAAGAAAATATGGCTGAGCTTAAGGGAACAGGCATAGACGGTGTGGCGGTTATTTCTGCTGTTTTCGGGCAGGAAGATATAAGGTCTGCCGCAGAAGAAATTAAAAAATTAAGCGAGATGTATTTCAGATGAGAAAAATAAAAATATATTTGATTTGCCTTATATATTCATTTCTTTTAATTTTTTTTATGGACGGGCTTATTTCATACCTTCTTTTTGACGGCGGGCTTGAAATAGACAGCTTTGTTTTCGGAGTGAATATGGGACTTACGTTTATAATAAGCTGTTTTATAATTACGGCTTTGGGAGAGGGCTTGGGCGGTCTTGTTCTATTCCTCTTAACCCTTGTTCTTGTAATAGGAAATCTTATAAAGCTTATATATCATGACACAATTTTAAAGCCGGCTGACTTTGCCCTTATTTCGGAGCTTATAGAAATAGGCAGCAGATTCGTTATGCCTTGGGAAATAGGTCTTCTTATTATAGGAGCGGCAATACTTATTGCACTGATTTTCAAATTCAGAAGGTATATTGTAAAGGCACTTATTCCCAGACCTATGCCTTTGACGGCGCTTGTTTTTCTTCTGCTTATAATCGGCTGTAATTTTCTGATTGACGGAAGTAATTCAAAGCTTGACAGCAAAACAAGAATATCTTCCGAAGGCTTTATGGTTTTTAATTTTATAAACGCAAGGGAAATAACTGATATTTACCCTGAGGCGCCGGAGGGCTATGGAGAAGAAAAAATGGCAGAGCTTAAAACCGAATTTGACAGTATAGGCTCGGAAGTATCTGATGTTAAGCCCGATGTTATTGTTATTTTGCTTGAATCCTATTTCGATATAGGAGAGGTTGAGGGGTTCGGTCTTTCAAGGGATATTACCAAATATTCGAGAGATTATGAAACAACCGGACTTATTTCTCCCAGATACGGCGGAGGAACTGCCTCAACGGAGTTTGAAGTTTTAACGGGATTTTCTTCGGCTTTTCTGCCTGACGGGGTTATACCCTATAATGTTTATATGAAAAGCGGTGATAAGGAAGTACCATCTATAGTGAGAGAATTCGGCAAAAACGGCTATAAAACAACGGCTGTTCACCCCTCAACGGCAAGCTGTTACAGCAGAGACAAAGCTTTTTCGGAACTGGGTTTTGATGAGTTTTTGACCATTGATGATTTTGACGTAACGGAAGAGGATATGACAGAGGATAAAATGACGAAGGACTTCAAGGTTAAAGAAAAAATTCAAGAGCTTTTGGACAGCTCAGAAGAACCTGAGTTTATTTTTGCTATTACCTTTGAATCTCACTGCCCATATATGAACAAATATAATGAAGAGGATATCGATTTTACGGCGGAAGGGGAAAATCTTTCGGAGAGAAACAAAAAAGAGGTTCTGCAGTATGCCAGATGCGCTATGGATACAAGCCTTATTGTAAAGGAACTGACAGAGTATATTGACGAAAGAGAGAAACCTACATTACTTCTTTGTTTCGGAGACCATCTTCCACCTTTGGGAGGTTTCAGAGCCATAGGCTATCTTGACGATTTATATACAAAATACGGCACACCGGTTTTTGAATATTCAAATTATAAGGAGTCAAAAGGTTTCGGAACGGAATATGTTTCCCCCTCATTTCTTGCCGCACATATTTTAAGAGAAGCAGGAACGGAACATTCATCATATTTTGACTTTATAGACAGCCTTACAGCCTCAAACCCCATTTTGAATATAGATTTCGGCATAGACTATGAAGACGAAAACATAAAGAAATATCAGCTTTTACAGTATGACCTGTTTTTCGGAGAAAAATATCTTGAGAAATAGCCTTTTAAGGACGAACTCTGTCGGCATTTAGAGTGTGAATTCTGTTGAACTTATGGCAATATATGGTAAAATATAACTGTGACTAAACCTACAGGAGGATTTTACCATGCTGAATTGCTGCTTTAATATAACAGACCAAATTGTATACATACCTGTTGATATGATAAACCTATGCCCCTATCAGCCGAGACGTGTTTTTGACACTTCAAAGCTTATGAATTTAGCCCAGTCTATACGCCGCTACGGAATTTTGCAGCCCGTAAGCGTCAGATTTATAAGCGAAGGTCATTATGAGCTTGCCGCCGGAGAAAGACGGCTTAAAGCGGCCAAAATAGCCGGTCTTGAGGTTATACCCTCGGTTGTTGTAAATATAAGGGATAAAGACGCAGCGGCTCTGACTTTAATTGAAAACATACAGAGAGAGGGACTAAATATATTCGAAGAGGCGTCGGGAATAGAAAGACTTACGGGGATTTTCGGCTACGTACTGGAAGAAATATGCCGAATGTTGGGGGTAGGCAAAGAATTTGTTGAAGACAGGCTTTTAATATCAAAGCTCAGCACCGAGGTAAGGGAAAGGCTTATAGGTCTTGAACATACCGAAGAATATGCTATGCTTATAACGGAGCTTGAAGACAAGGAACTGAGGCTTAAGGCGGCTGAGGAAATAGTTAAATTTTCTCTGGATACCAAAAATGCCGCAAGATACATAAATAAACTAAAAAAAGACCCGGAGGCTGCCGTTACCGAGGATATTTTAAAGCCCAGAATAAAGAAATATTTTAAGGATATAAGGATTTTTACAAACACCATAAAGCGAGCCGTTGAAATTATGAATAATTCCGGCATAGAAACCGCCTATGATATTGTAAAAAAAGAAGGAAAATATGAAATAAGCATAAAGGTAAAGGGGGAATAAACACCCTTTTTCCGCTTTATGCTTGAAACATAAACAAGGAGAAGGATTTTGAAGGATTTTTACACGAAAGAACAACAAAGGCTTGCGGATAAATGGCTCAGTTTATATCACGATATATTCACACTCTCAATCTCCTTAATTTTCGTTAAAAGATATAAAGCCAAATTATAAATTTGATCCGGAGTTAAATTTCATAACAGCTAAAGCATTAAAATGCAATAAATTCTTTTCATTGATTTTATATATCATCTATGTTATAATTTATATATTATTACAAAAGGAGAATGATATATGAAATTCAAAAAATTATCGGTGACGGCTTTAATTGCTGCGCTGACTTTAACAAACGTATGTACAGCTTATACAGCCCCGACGGCAGAAGATGCTGAATTTAATATTTATGACGAGGCAGAAGAAACCCTGTCAGAAGAGGAGATAACAGCAGAAACTGATGATAACTCTGAAGAAATATTATCAGCGGAAACAGAGGACAACGCCGAAGAAGTTGTATCGGCGGAAACAGAGGACGATGCCGAAGAAGTTATATCGGCTGACGAAACTGAAAAAACCGTAAATACAGCTCCCGATTCTGCAGCCGAAGAAACTCTTCCGGAAGATTTCGAAGAGGAAGATGCGGCAGCGGAGGAAACCGAACCTCAGCATATAAGCTTTTCTTTTTCTCCTGACAGCGTTATGACTGACGTTTTTACAAATGCCGCTTTGGCTGATGTTTCTTACGAAGACATTTCATACAGAGCCTTGCTTTCGGAAGATGAAAAGAAAATATACGACGCTATAGATAATGATATTGATTGCAGCAAAATAGCATATGAAACAATAAACTACAACAACAGTTCGCTTTCAACTTATATGTATACATACAGCTGTACGCTTTCCGAAATGGACATTGCCTATGATGACAGCAGTTCTGCTCAGGCAGCCTCTGCAAAAATAGGTACAGCTTATTATCTCGACCATGCCGGCTATACATGGTTCAGCGATGTAGCCAACGGTGTAACATTGACAACCTACGACCAAGGGATTACATATGAGATAACACGCTTGGACTTTCACTTTTTTACCCCGACAGATGCCGAAACAACCGAAAATAATATGGCAGTTTTTGATACTTGGAAAACAAGTGTGCTTTCAAAAGCTTTAACCTATAATACATATTATGACAGATTAAAATATGTTCATGATGCAATCTGCAATGAGGTAAGCTATGCATATGATGTACTGTCTCTCGGTCAGTCAAGCGAGGCTTACCGCTATGCCCACAGTTCTTTAGGCATCACCTGTTCATCGGATAAAAAAGTAGTCTGTGAAGGCTATTCCAGAACATTTAAACTGTTTTGCGATGAGATGGATATCCCCTGTCTGCTCATAACAAGCGATAACGATTCACATATGTGGAATCTTGTTAAAATGGTCGATGAAGAGTGGTATGGTGTTGACGTAACATGGGACGATGACGACGCTTTGATTTATTATGATTATTTCTTAAAGGGAGAAAATGTATTTAAAGCCGAAGCTGACATAGAGCAGAGAGGTGAATATACCAATCCCTTCAGCTTTACACTTGCATACGATGACTATGACCCGTCAAAGGCTGTAATCATTACGGAATCAACTACAGAAACAACCACAGAGTCAACAACGGAAACAACAACCGATGAAAACTACGTTGCAATGCCTACGTTTAAGGTTGTTGGTGTATTCGGCGGAAGAAGTGTTACATTTACAAGCGAAACGGACGGAGCGGTTATTTACTATTCTTCTTCAACATCTAATTTGACAACAGATGATATTTGCATAGCAAACGGCGAAACTGTTACATATGGGGACTATTACGGAACAATATATGCAAGAGCCTACCATAACGGCAGCTGGAGCGATGTCAACAAATTTGTTTTGAAAATTCCCGTTGTAAACACACCGACTGTGACGGTCAGCGGAAGTACGGTAAGCATAAAGTCAACTACCCCGGACAGCTTTATTTGCTATACAACAGACGGCTCAGAGCCTGTTGTTGATATAGACGGAACGGTTACAAACGGAACATGGCTTAAAGTAAACGGCGCAAGAAAGAACAGCGGAACAATTACGGCAAGCCCCGGTGACACCGTAAGGGCGGTGGCAGTAAGAAACTGCTTTACAACAAGTGAATCAGCAGCGGCTTACGTAAATGTTTCACCGACAGCCTTTAAGGTAGTGGGAACCTTCGGCGGCAGAAACGTAACCTTCACAAGTGATACAAGCGGAGCGAAAATTTACTACTCTTCAACCACTTCAAGCCTGACAACCGATGACAAGTGCGTTTCAAACGGCGAAACCGTTCTTTTCGAAGACTTCTACGGTACAATTTACGCAAGAGCCTACTATAACGGAAAGTGGAGTAATGTTTCAAGGCTTATTTTGAAAATACCTACAATAAACGACCCCACAATAACCTATTCCGGCGGAAAAGCCACAATAAGAACCACAACCCCTAACTGCTACATTTACTACACAACGGACGGCACAACACCTTCAATAACAAACGGCAAAAAGCTCTGCTCAAACTCCTACGGTCAGGTAAGCGTTTCAAGCGGAACAACAATTAAAGCCATAGCCGTCAGAAGCTGCTTTACAAACAGCACCGTCATAGCTTATACAGTTTCATAAATCATAAACTTTCAGCGGTATTCGGAAATTAGTTTCGAATACCGCTGTTTTGATAATGTGTCGCTATTGCCGAAGTGGTGACAGGTTTATTGTTACCAATAAAAGTTCCAGGTCAATCTGATTTTTCAATTTGCAAAAAGTGAAAATATGTCATAACGTGGTTTTTATGGATAAAAACACTCTGCCTGCTTGTATAAAAATATTACAGCTTACATATTTTCCTCAAAAAATGACTGTAATTTGTCAAAGGGAATTATGTCGGTTCTGTCATATAAATCTGTGTGAACGGCGTCGGGAATAATCATAAGCTCTTTGTTGTCGCCCTTTAAATTTTTATAGGCGTCCTTGCTGAAATAGCAGGAGTGAGCCTTTTCACCGTGGATTATGAGAACAGCACTTCTTATTTCGTCGCTGTACTGCAAAATGGGCATATTCATAAAGGACATACAGCCTGTTACGTTCCAGCCGCCGTTTGAGTTGAGAGAGCGTTTATGATAGCCTCTGTCGGTTTTGTAATAATCGTAGTAGTCCTTTACGAAAAAGGGAGCATCATCGGGGAGAGGATCAACAACTCCGCCGCCGAGGGCATAGCTGCCTGTTTTATAATCGGCGGTTCTCTGAGCGTTAAGGGCTTTTTTCTTTTCGTATCTTGCTTCTTCGCTGTCCTCACTGTCAAAATAGCCTTTTGCGTTTACCCTTGTCATATCGTACATTGTAGAGGCAACGGTGGCTTTAATTCTTGTGTCCAGAGCCGCTGTGTTAAGAGCCATACCGCCCCAGCCGCAGATTCCTATAATGCCTATTTTTTCGGGGCCAACCTTTTCGTTTGTTGACAGGAAGTCAACGGCAGCCTGAAAATCCTCTGTATTGATGTCGGGTGAAGCCATATATCTGGGTTCGCCGCCGCTCTCACCTGTAAATGAGGGGTCAAAGGCTATTGTTAAAAAGCCTCTTTCAGCCATTGTCTGTGCATATAAGCCGGCTGCCTGTTCCTTTACCGCTCCGAATGGTCCGCAGACTGCGATTGCCGGAAGTCTGCCCTCGGCTCCCTTTGGAACATACATATCCGCCGCAAGGGTTATGCCGTATCTGTTGTGGAATGTAATCTTGCTGTGATCAACCTTTTCGCTTTTCGGGAAGGTTTTGTCCCATTCGGTTGTTAAGTTTAATTTTTCTGTCATTTTTAAAACTTCCTTTCTGTAATATTATATTTTATATGATGATCTGTGAAGTTCGAGCTTGCAGAGCCTTAGTACCTCTCCACCACCGCCTTTAGGGCGGCGGTCCCCTCCCCTTAAAAGGGGAGGCTTAATACCAATCGTGTTTTTCGTTTCTGTCAAGTGCGTTAATCTGTTCCATTTCCTCATCGGTAAGCTCAAAACCGAACAGGTCGAGGTTTTCTCTTATATGGTCGGGGTTTGATGAACCGGGAATTACCACAACGCCTTTCTGCAGGTTCCAACGGAGAATAACCTGTGCTGAGGTGACATTGTGAGCCGCTGCAATTGCCGAAATTGTTTCATCGGACAAAAGCTCCGCTGTGTAGCCTCTGCCGCCGAAGGGATACCAACCCTGAACAACTATGCTCAAGCCTTGAATAAAGGGTATAACGTCATTCTCCTGATAATAGGGGTGGATTTCGTTCTGCACAAGTGCCGGGGTAATTGTTACTTGGGGCAGAAATTCCGTAAGCTCTTCAACATACCAGTTTGACAAGCCTATAGAGCGGATTTTTCCCTCGGCAACGACCTGTTCCATAGCCTTATAGGCTTCAACGTCATTAGTGCTGGGGTGGTGAAGAAGCATCATATCAATATAGTCAAGCCCCCTCTTTTCGAGAGCTTCATCTATTGCCTCCGCCGCATTGCTGTATTGATTGGGATAGAGCTTTGTTATCACGAATATCTCTTCTCTCGGTACGTCCGATTCCCTTACCGCCTTTCCTACTGCCGCTTCATTGCCGTACATATAGGCAATGTCAATAAGCCTTCCTCCGGCTTCAAGTAAAGCTACTATAGAAACCGCTCATTCTTCGTCCGAAAGGCTGTATGTTCCCAAGCCCATAATAGGCATTTCATAACCGCTGTTTAATAATATCGTTTTGCTTTCAAAATCAAATTCGCCCACTGTTTTTACCTCGCTTATATTAAGATTCAGACTGTTTACCCATTCCATAACCTCATCGCTCGAAGTGCCCGAGGCAAATCTTCTTCCGTCTATCCAAGCTGTGCTGTCGGAGCAAAGACTGTGTAAATTTGTGTCACTGCTGCCTATGCCGCTTGAGTGGGATGTGCAGAATGGAACAATTGTTTTTCCGCTGAAATCATGGCTTTCCAAAAATGTGCTTATATTCCTCGGTGCCTGACCATGCCAAATGGGGTAGCCAATGAAAACAATGCCATATTGAGACATATCTTCCACTGATCCCGAGATTTCGGGACGTGCGGAACTGTCATTTTGCTCCTTTGTTGTTCTTGAACTTGAATCGGTGTAATCCAAGTCCCCATCTGTATAAGGGTCTGCGGCAATTATTTCATATAAATCAGCAGAAGTGCCGCCGCTTATATATTCCGCAATCTGCTCCGTTGTTCCCATACAGGAGAAATAAGCCACCAAAGCATTTGTTTTTAACCCGGTATCGTCTGAATCTGTGTTTTCATCTGAACCGGTATCTTCACTGCCGCTTTCCGCCGGAAATACATAAGCAGAATTTAAAACCTTCATAAGTGTCATAGCGGCATCACTTGCCGTAAGATTCCCGTCACCGTCAACATCTGCATATTTATCATCAATATTCATCTGAAAGTCTGAATTTAATACTTTATTCAAAACCACAGCCGAATCATTTGCGGTAAGTATGCCGTTATTGTCCGCATCGCCGTATATAGGCTCTGCAAAAACAGCCGTTGTTAAAAGAATAAGTGCTGTTATAAAGCTGAAAATTGTCTTTTTCATTCTAAACCCTCCTTTATAATTCTTTCAGTCTGTAAATCAGAAAATCAAGACAGTCAATGCGTTTTTGCTCTCTGTGAAGAGAACCAAGCAGAGAATCTCTGTGACGAGCTAAAATTTTAAGTGTTTCCGGAACTTTCTTTTCCCCGATACAGCTCATACATTTTTCCGTTGTTTCCTTATTACAGCCTGCATCAATCAAATTTTGATAAATGCTTCCGTAAAAATCATTTGCTTCTGCCATTTTTCCTCACCCTTTCTCTTTCTGGATTACTTTAATTATAATATCTTACAGTCAACATATCAAATACACATATTATATGGAACCTCATACTTGAAAGGTATGGCACAATTTAATGCTTTACAGGCATAATTCATTATGTAATATAAGCATTTTACATATAAAAGAACGAAGGCAAGCAAAATGAGCAAAATTTTAACAGCATATTTTTCGGCAAGCGGAGTAACAAAAAATGTTGCTTTGAAAATCGCAAAGGCAGCGGTCACAGACATTTTCGAAATAGAACCAAAGGAACACTACACAGCCTCGGATTTGGACTGGACAGACAAAAAATCCCGAAACACCATTGAAATGAATGACCTCTCTTTCCGCCCGGCTATTGCAAAAAACTTTCCAAAAGACCTGTATATTCTGGGTTGGTGCCATACACATTGAATTCTTTTCCAAATACCTGTTTATATTCTCCCTTAGCAGGTTCTATAACCAAAGTAGGTATATTGAAATTTCTCAGATTTGAAATGTATTTGACTTGCCTGAGCCGGTAGAGCCTGTTACAAAGGTATGTTCCTTCAGTCTTTCTATGTTTAGGTCAACGGTTGTATTTTTATCATCTTTTCCCATATGATAAATATTACCGAGTTTGATTTTTTTGCCTTCGGCAGATCTGTCTGAAACACTTCTGCCAAATTCAGCCATTTCTCTTACGGAAACACCCGGTATTGATTTATAAGGAATTCCACATTGAATTGACAGTTCACGGGTGCTTATCATTGTAGCAGCCGTAACATTTGTTGATGCCTCAAGGTCTATGAGAAAATCTTTTGAATAGAAAGAGGGATGTGTAACTTTTCTGAGATATTCGTTTATGCATTTTACATTTGCATCATTATACCATGAATTTACACATGATGTTTCCAAAGAGGTATTATCTCCGTTCATAATACTCTTATATGTACTAGCAGAAACAGAAGCTGTCTCTCTTGAAGGAGATATAAAGTATGCAGCTGTTGACCACATACCGTAATTTTCACAGTCCTTCAGCCTTTTAATATGTTCCTCAATTACTTCAAGTAAATTCTTTATTGCTTTATCTTCAAATTTTACAGAAGAAGAACTGCTTGTTGTAGCTGTTGTTCCTACTTGAGTTCCTTTTTGAGACGAAAAGGCTTCAGATACATTTTTGCCCTCTTGGGTACCTGTTTGTATATTATATGAGCCTGTAGTTGTTTTGCCTTCAGTCTGAGATTTGGAAGCGTTTCCGAACATATTGCCGCCTAAAACACGGCTTGCCCCTCTTGAAGCTCCTATTAATATACCCCCTATTCGGCTTAAAGCTTGTTTTACGAGGCCGCTGTCACTTAGTATACCGGTTGAATTATTAAGACCATAATTACCCATAAATCCAAAGCCGGAACCTATGGTGTTAGTTCTGCTTTTGCTTCTTGCAGTGCTTGTTCCCTTTGTAAAGCTTTGAGTTTTCGAAATACTTTTGCCTATGGTTTTTGTATAGCCATCCAATTCAGACTCGGATACGGATTGGGCATCGGAACTTCCCAATGTCAGATCGAAATCTGCAAGAGAAAACAGTTCGGAATACAATTCTTCATAGCCCTGTTTAACCTCTTCAAGATGACTTTCTCCTACCGGATTGGAAATAACCATTAGAGCATATTTTTCACCATACATAGTGTCAACCAGCTTTTCTATTCCCTGAACATATTCGGAATTATCGGCATCATCATCTTTTAAAGAGGGAATACAACTAAGTGAGCTTACGGCATTGCTTCCGTTTTCGGGCAGCACGCTGTTTAAAATTTCCTTATATTTTGATGCAGATATTTCTTCAAGCTGGTTTCCGGGAAAATTGCCCGTAAAAGCCTTATTGAATGCCCAGGTCACATTTTCTTTGATGTCATTTGTACTTTTTGCACCAAAATAATAATCAATTTTCCTGCCATCATTTATAATAAACAAAACCAGAGAAATGCCTAAACTGTGGAGAGTGCCGTATATATTGTTTAACTTATCTAATATATTCTCTTTTTTGTTAAATACAATGCCGTTAAGTTTGAAAAGTTTTACATTATTTTCGATAACTATCTGTTTAACAGAGTTTCCCGGTTTTACTGTGTTATAGTCAGATAAATCTTCTAAATAATATTTTTTAACATATGTAAGAGCTGACGTTAAGCCGTTGTTTTTAACTTCCTTTCCTGCTGCCGCACGCATCTGATCTTCATAGTTGCTCTTTTTTGGTTGAGTCTTAAAGTTTTCATTGTATTTTGTTTTTGAATAGTCATATCTGTCTTCTGTCATTTGACTTTTTAATGATTTAGCCATTGCTTTTAAGCCTCCTTATTTTTCAACTTCTTTCTTGATAGAAACGAGCTGATTGCTGATTGTTTCCAATTTGCCGGAAATTGCCTTTAATGCAGCCTCCTTTTCAGCCTTATCGGCCAAATCTTTTTTTGATCTGCTCTTGCCGCATTAATTTTACTTTCCTCGACCTTGATTTCCTTTTCAAGAGCTTGAGATATTAAATCAAATTTTTCTGAAACATTTTCTCTTACCTGAGAAGCATATTTTTTACATATTTCATCTTTTTCATTTTTCATCTTTTTGATAAATTCATTTTTCAGTGCATCTTTATACTTTTTGGTTAAGCTCTTTCCGCCTGTTGCTACATGTACAAGTCCGGAAGTAAGGTAAGCGATAAGTGCTAAATCAGAAAGTCCGGGAATAAATGCCGCTACTAAAATAGCCCATGTAAAACTTGTTATAGAACGTTTAAGCATTTCGCCGAAGCCCATTGTGGCACCAACCATTGCATAAGTTGGACCGCCTATGAATGTTCCTAAAATTGTAGAGGTTACCCTACTAAATAGAGAAATATTTTTATTTGACTCTACTCCGCTGACTTCAAATCTGAACCGATCAAGGTTAGAGTAAAATTTTTCAATATCTCTGCCTATTTGTCTCTGAAGATCATTAATGAATACATCAATATATTTTTTCAATTCAGTATTTGACCATTCAGCCATTTTGTTTTCAACAAATTGATTCAGTTGGTTAATAACTTCATTTTCTAGAGCTTTTTTTCTTTCCTTTTGTTTAAAAGGATTAATTGTCATATGGTTGTCCAAATTCATTTCATCGACATAATTAGGTATTTGGGAACACAGCATATCTATTTGAGTCTTCAACATATCAGATATTTTGTTTTCAAGAACTCCAAGCTCTATATATAGCTTTTTTTCGATGTTATCCTTATTACTTTTGGCTTCGTTAAGTGCAGGCATAGCGTTTTTAACTTTATTTTCAAGATCTTTGGCTTGGATGTTCAGAGTGTTTAAATAGCCTTTTATGTGATTATCCTTAACTTCAATTAAGAAGTTCGAGGAACCGTTTATAATAGGTACAAGCTTTTGTTTGCCCTTGTTATTTGTTAAATAATCGGACAATGCATTTTCAAAGTATATAATACCGCTTTCTTCCAAAGCCCTGTTGTTTCTATGCTGTTTAGCCGTTAAAGCTCCGTAACTGTTTACATAAAAAATTCCATTTTCACCCAAATCAGTTAATTTCCCGAGTTTTCTGTTTCCGAATTTTTTTAATCGCTCTCTTTCATTTTCCGGAATTTGATCTATTGCGGTGCAAACAAAAAATATATCCTTATATCACATGAAGTGTAGATTATTTTCTATATAATTTACATCATCTTGTCCTGCGAGTTTTGGACAACGCGAAACAAATATAACAGCATCGGCATTTTTCAGATATTCCTCAGTGGCCTTTGTTCTTATCTCATTTTCGTTTAAACCGGGAGAATCTATAATCTCCACACCATCTTTGCACAGTTTAAGGGAAAATTCTACAATCGTTTTACTTTAAGGAACTTCTTTTATAGCGTCTATTTGTTCTTTATCTAAATCTTGAATTGTTACATAGTCTTCAAGCTCATCTATCTCCAAATCAATAGGGGGTATTTTACCGCTTTTTTGATATTTATGTATATGCTGCATAGCTTTCGGAGCAATATATTCCGTCATTTCTTCGGGAAGAGGATTTTTAAAATAAAGCTTTGCACTTGGATGCTCACCGTATTTTATTTCATTTATTACAGCAGTGCAAGGAGTTGAATAAGCCGGAAGAATTTTATCGCCGAGCAGAGCATTTATCAGAGTACTTTTGCCGTTTTTAAATTCACCTAATACTAATACCTTGAAATTATCATTTTTGAGCTTTTTTTGCAAATCTAAAAGACTTTGCCCACTTAAATCCATGCCTAGCTCGTTAAGTTCATCTATACATCCTGCCATGTCTATTAAAATGTCTGATAATTCTGACTTTTTAATCTGCATGTCCTCATAACTTTTTATTGTCATAGTTTTTTCCTCCTGTATATTTA
>JAJQBF010000077.1 GCA_021203425.1 Clostridiales bacterium
TAATTACGCTGTTATCTTCTTTTGGAAGGTTCCTTATATTTGGGGAAGGTTAAAATCATTGTAAGTCCCTCTCCGGGGGAGGAATATGCGTCTATACTTCCGCCCATTTCCTCTGTTAGTTCTTTGGCTATCGAAAGCCCTAAGCCGTTTCCGCCCATTGAGCGGCTTCTGGCCTTGTCTATGCGGTAAAAACGCTCGAAAATTCTTTTAAGTTCACTTTCTTCTATGCCTATACCGTTGTCTTTTATTTCAAGATAATATTTTGATTTTCCTTCGGTGATTTTAAGGCTTATGTCTGCTCCGTCACCGCTGTATTTTATTGAGTTTGAAACTATATTGTTTACAACCTGTGTCAGTCTTCCCTCATCGGCATAAATATAACAGTTTTCGGCAGTCGGCGGAACAAGACTTAAGCTGTGTTTATTGTTTGCCGCTGTAAGAATATTTTGGGTTATACAGTTTTCGGCAATTTTAATAAGGTCAAGCTTTTTCATATCAAAACGGACGTTGCTTGTGTCCAGCCTTGAAAGAGAAAGAAGGTCGCTTACCAAAAGAGACATTCTGTCGGCGGCGTCATCTATAACCTTCAGGAAATCTCTTGCGGTTTGTTCGTCTTCCAAGGCTCCGTCAAGAAGGGTTTCAACGTAGCTTTTTATTGTTGTTAAGGGAGTTCTTATTTCGTGGGATACATTTGCCACAAATTCTTTTCTCATATCGTCAAGCTCCCTGTGTTTGGTTATGTCGGAAAGAACGGCAATAACTCCGCTTATGCTTATATTATCACTTTCATAGGGTATAAGGGCGACGTTAATATATTTGTGATTTTCTTCTACAACAACCTCTGTTATTGTGTTGGGCAAAAGTTCGGAATAATCTACCCCAAGCTTTTCCAAAAACCAGTCAAGAGAAATTTTCAGCCTGTCAATATCCATCATTTCATAACACAAATTGTTTGCGTGCATAAGGTTTCCTCTTTCATCAAAGGCGAGAACGCCGTCTGTCATGTTTTGAAGAAGAACCTCAAGCTTTTTATTCTCATTTTCCATTTCGCTTACGGTTTTCTTAAGTTCGCTGGCCATATGGTTAAAGCTTTTCGAAAGCTGACCTATTTCATCATTGCTTATTATGTTTATATGTGTATTAAGCCTGTTTTTTGCAAGCTGATTTGCCTTTCTTGTAAGCAAGGCGACAGGTCTTGTAATTGTATTTGCAAAAACCAACGCTATGGCGCAGGCTAAAACAAGGGCAAGAAGAACAGCCACCAGAATCGTTGACGTTGCCTGCATAAGGCTTGCGGTAATACCAGATGCGTCCATCTGAACATAAATTACATATTTGACTTCGCCGGTCTTGTCTTTAACCGGCAAAGCGTAGGAAAGCCACTCTTTAACCTGTGAGTTTAAGTCAGTGCTTTTTGTTCTTGAACTGAAGGTCTCATTTCCGGCAAGAGCCGATATAACGGCTGAATTGTTGTAGGTTATGAATTCATCGGAAGAGGCTGCCGTTGAAGAGGCTATTGTTCTTCCCGAGGAGTCTATGATATTAGCCTGAACATTACGCAGGGAGGAGCTTGTTATATACAACTGAAGGAAGGCGTCTTGAAAGTCGCCTTCGTTTTGATATCTGTCTATAATTTGTTCTGATATATAAGAGGCGCAGCCCGCAAGCTCGTCCTCGGCATTTTTAATCCCCTGACTTCCCGTTCTTATTATAATAAATGTTCCGCTTATAATCATAACTATAAAAACAAGGGTCAGATACATAAAAACCAGTTTCCAACGAATACTGTTCATATTATCAACCTACTTAACCTGCAAAATAATAGCCTATTCCTCTTTTTGTAATAATATACCGAGGCTTACTGGGGTCGTCTTCGATTTTTTCTCTTAATCGTCTTATAGTAACATCAACCGAACGGGCATCGCCGCCGTAATATTCATAGCCCCAAACCTTTTCTAAAAGAGCCTCTCTTGTAAAGGGCTGTCTTTTATTCTTTGTCAGATAAGCAAGAAGTTCATATTCTCTCAGTGTTAAGTTTACACTCTTTCCGCCTTTTGTTACTTCATATCTGTCATAATCTATAACAAGGTCTTTAAATGTGTCTGTTGTAAGGGGAACCGGTTTTTCTACAGTTTCCATACTGTTTTTTTTGCGTCTTAAATTAGCTTTGACTCTGGCCAAAAGTTCTCTTGTTTTAAAGGGCTTTGTAACATAGTCGTCCGCTCCCATTTCAAGCCCTATAACAGTGTCGACTTCATCGGCTCTGGCCGTAAGCATAATAATCGGAACGTCACTTTTGGCTCTTAAACGGCGGCAAACCTCATAACCGTCCATTTTGGGCATCATTATGTCGAGAATCACAAGGTCGGGCTTTTGGGTTAAAGCGAGGTTAAGACCCTCTTCTCCGTCGTGAGCCTTTAAAACCTTATAACCGTCTCTTTGAAGATTGTATTCTATAATATTAACAATACTGGTTTCATCATCTACAACTAAAATCGTATAATCCATAAAACTACCTCTTTTCTTTTCACAAAAATTTATCACAAGCTTATTATACTATTTTTCCGTTAATTTTTCAATCCAATATTTTATTTGTTTAAAAAATTTGCCGTTATAAGAGGCTTCGTAAATTCCCAAAGTAAATTCCACAGTTGGAACAGGCGGAATTAAGTATGGG
>JAJQBF010000171.1 GCA_021203425.1 Clostridiales bacterium
TGCTACATATAATTCTTTTGTTATTTGCTCTGTCTACTTGACAGGGGTGGGTTCAGGTTGTTATGAAAAATCCACCGAATGAATATGCTGTTTTTGCGGTAAAAAATTATATTTCGGCTATCGATGAGATTGGAATATTTTACGGATACAGCTTTGAGGAAATAAGCTATTCGAAGTGGGCGGCAAAGGAGCTTTTGGATATTTTGGAAAAGAGGAAAGACCTGCCGCCGCTTATTGTAATGGAAGAGTTTCAAAGAAACATGGAAAGACGGTCTCAGTCTAACCCGTACACAAGCTAGATATTTTCTATTGCCTGTAAAGCAGCGGAAGATATTATTGACGAACTTATTTCATAAGGAGGAAATCGAATGGATATTTCAAAGACGTTTAAATCTTTCGGATTTCTGATGAAAAAGCACAGCCCGGAAATCTTAACGGGTGTGGGAATTGCCGGAATGATAAGTACAACGGTTATAGCCGTAAGGGCTACGCCGAAGGCTTGGATTCTTATTGAAGAAGAGAGAGAGAGGGCGCCGAAAAGCTTGATATTTTTGAAACAGTTAAGACAGTTTGGAAATGTTATATTCCGGCAGTGGTGACAGGAACCGTTTCAACGGTTTGTTTAATCGGGGCAAGCTCTGTAAGCCTTAAAAGAAATGCGGCACTGGCGGCGGCCTGTTCTCTTTCGGAGACAGCTTTGAAGGGATATAAGAACAAGGTTGTTGAAACCATAGGAGTTAAAAAAGAAAGGGCTGTTCAGGACGCTGTTTCAAAAGATATTCTGAAAAAGAATCCTGTGGAAAACAAAGAGGTTTACATTACCGAAAAAGGAAACACTCTTTGTCTGGAACCTATTTCGGGAAGATATTTCAGGTCAGACATTGACAAAATCAAACGGGCTGAAAATGAACTTAACCGGCGAATGTTTGATGAAATGTATGTGTCGCTTAATGATTTATATCTTGAGTTGGGCTTAAAGTGTACTTCAATGGGTGACGAAATAGGCTGGAATGTTAATGACGGACTTTTGGATTTATATTTCAGCTCACAGCTTACGGAAAATGACGAACCCTGTGCCGTTATCAACTATAACGTTATGCCCAAGTATGGATATTCTCAGATAATGTAAGGTTTCAGAACTTTTGCTAAACGCAAAAGCCGCCTATGGCGTCCCGACATCTTTCGGATTCTTACGCAAAATTTACAAGGGCTTTTATGAAACAAATACAAAAATTATTTTTAGGAGGAATTCATAATGAATGAAACAAATGATATTTTAAACAACGATGAAGTTATTGAAACAACAGTTGAGGCTGTGACGAAAACGGACTGCAATAAGACGTTTAAGACAGCGGCAACAGCTGGACTTGTGATATTTGGGGGTATTGTAATCTACAAATTTATCGCTAAGCCGGCTATTGCCAAGTTTAAGAACAGAAAGAAGAAGTCCGCTGAAGAAGCTGAAGTAGCTATGGTTGATGATGAAATCGTTGATGAAACTGAAGAGGATGACAAAGAAGAATCCGAAAAGTAAAATTATATTTTGACGAGAGGAACGTACTTTTAACAGAGTATGTTCCTCTTTTTTTATATTTGCGAAAGGAGAAGTTATGGAAAACTATAAATCCAATTCTCATAAATCCAGGGAAAAAGAAATTTCCGAGAAAAAACGGAGAAGGTTATAAGCGGAACGGCTAAGGTCAAGAAGAAAAGCGGCTTAAACAAGCTGACTGATATTTTTCTGTCGGAGGACATTGTTAATGTTAAAAATTATATTTTTACAGACGTTTTGGTTCCTGCAATAAAAAAGGCTATTTCCGACACCGTTACAAACGGAATTGATTTAATGCTTTACGGTGAGACAGGAAGAACAGGCAAGCGCTCCAATGTTTCAAAGATTTCTTATTGGAACGGCCGAAACGGTGAAAACAGACGTAATTACAACACAACCGGAAGAAGTTACGGTTTCAGCTTTGATGATATTGTTTTGGAAAGCAGAGGAGAGGCAGAGGCTGTTTTGGCACGAATGGGCGAAATTATTGATATTTACGGAATTTTAAGCGTAGGCGATTTTTATGACCTTGTTGGAATTACGGGAAACTATACGGACAACAAATACGGTTGGAACGATATTCGAAATGCCTATATTATGAGGGTGCGTGACGGGTATATGATTAAAATGCCCAAGGCTATGCCCATTGATTAAAGGAGGATTTATATTTATGTATGAATCAAAAGACAAGATGGTGTCTCATCCGCCCCACTATCAGTCAAAAAGCGGGCTTGAGGTTATTGATGTCATAAAGGCTTTTACGGAAGGTCTTGAAGGAATCGAGGCAACAGATACCGGAAACATTATTAAATATGCCTGCCGTTGGAAGAACAAAAACGGCATTCAGGATTTGGAAAAAATATTGTGGTACACTCAGCATTTAATTGACATTTTAAAATCTAAGGAGGATGTTTGTAATGAATAAAAATGATATTTTATCGAAAATGAGTAAGACTTTCAGCAAAGTCAGCTTTTCGGCAAAGAAACACAGCCCCGAAATTCTTGTTGTGACGGGGGTTGTGGGTGTTGTGACTGCGGCTGTTATGGCTTGCAGAGCTACAACCAACATTAATGATATTTTGGAAGAGGAAAAGGAAACAATTGAAACAATTGATAATTTTGTCGAGAACGAAACAAGGGATTATTCCGAAGAAGACGGAAAGAAGGATTTGGCTCTTGTGCACATTCAGACGGGAATTAAGTTTGTAAGACTTTACACGCCGGCTGTTACTGTCGGGGTTATATCACTCGCTTGTATTCTGGCATCAAATGATATTTTACGAAAACGGAACGTGGCTTTGGCGGCGGCTTACGCAGCTGTTGACAAAGGTTTTAAGGATTACAGAAAAAGTGTAATCGAGAAGTTCGGAGAGACGGTTGACAAAGAGCATAGATACAACATTAAAGCCAAGGAATTTGAGGACGTTATTGTTGATGAAAATACAGGGGATTCGCAAAGTGTAAGCGAAAAAGTTAATGTTGTCGGTATTGACGGTTACAGTGACTATGCGAGATTCTTTGATTCATCAAGCAGAAACTGGAGCAAAAATTCTGAAGACAATTTATATTTTCTGAGAGCCGAACAGAATTATGCAAACGACCGCTTGAAAGCAAGAGATTATTTATTCTTAAATGAGGTTTACGAAAGACTTGATATTCCCACAACAAGAGCGGGGCAGATTGTAGGCTGGGTTTACGACCCGAAGAACCCCGATATAGACAACTTTGTTGACTTCGGAATTTACGAAACAAACCGAGAGACAAACAGAGATTTCATAAACGGTTATGAGCCTGTTATATTATTGGACTTTAATGTTGACGGAAATATTTTGGACTTAATGAAGTGAAAGGAGTTTTGAAATGGATAAAAAGTACATAACAGCTGTAGCGGCATTTATATTTTTAATATGTTCTCTTACGGAGGCTACAAACGCAAGAGCGAACGAAGTTTTGAAAAACAGCCATACTGTCAGCTATGATTCATCGGTTAATTCGGAAGAAAATTATATTTTGACTGATGAAGAAATCAGACTTGCAGCTTTGGTGACTGCGGCGGAGGCTGAGGGAGAATGTGAAGAAGGCAAACGGCTTGTTATAGACGTTATTTTAAACCGTATGGATTCGGAGCATTTTCCGGATAGTGTTTCCGAAGTTATATTTCAGCAGAACCAGTTTCCGTTTATGACAAACGGAAGAGCAGCTAAATGCACAGCTGAAAATTATATTTGCAACTTAGTCAAGGAAGAGCTTAAATGCAGAACGAATTACGATGTTATATTTTTTCAGGCAGGGGGCTACAGCTATTACGGCTACCCTCTTATGAAAGTAGGAAACCATTATTTTTCAAGCTATGATAAAACTTGGTAAAGGAGTTGATATTTATGATTAACCGTTTTTTGACATTTGTGTCCTACACATTTGCCGCCGCATCAGGACTTTGCTTTTTAGGCGGCTTGGCTGTTTTATCCGGAGGAAGGGAGTGATATTTTTGGAATTTGCCGAAGGGGTTATTACCACTCTTGATTATATTTTGAGCACTAAACGAAAAAGGCACATTGCAGGAGGTATTTTATTGAGTACCTCCTTGTTTTTGGGCGGTTTGGCCGTAACTGTTATGACTATTAAAAACGAGGTGACTTCAATTGAATAAAATAATTATATTTTGCTGCGGTGTGTATGTAGGTTCGGTTATTACACAGCAGTACTTTAAAAAGAAATATGAACAGCTTGCTCAGGAGGAAATAGATTCTGTGAAGAAAGAGTTCGGCAGGGAAAAGCCGGCAGAGAATTATATTTTCGATGATGAGGATAAACGCAAATGCGAAGAAATTATTGCCGAGAACAATTACATTTCAAAAGACAGCGGAAAGGAGGAAAGGGGAGATAATATGCCTTATGTTATATCTCCGGACGAGTTCAGCGAAATAGAAGATTATGAAACAATAAGTCTTACATATTATTCCGATGATATTTTAACCGATGAAGACGATGAGCCTGTGGAAAATATTGATGAAACCGTCGGTTCAATGTTTTCCAGTTATTTCGGAGAGTATGAGGACGATTCAGTCTTTGTAAGAAATGACAGGCTTAAGTGTGACTATGAAATTCTTCTTGACCAAAGAAAATATTCCGAGGTGTTAAAGACAAAGCCTACTCCCGTAAAAATACATAAATGAGCAGTATGAAAACATTATATTTTAACTGGCTGTACAGCCTTGTATATGACAAAAGATATTTTAAAGGGTTTTCTTATAAGAAACTTTTAAGACATCTTCATAAAATCGATTTTGTATTTACAATTCCTGTGGACGACAACAGAGCCGCCGACGGAGAGAATTTAAGATGGCGGTTCGGCTATGAAAACGGGTGTGACTCTGCCGCTGTTCAAGCGTTGTTGGACTGTCGTCCTTGCAGTGTTCTTGAAATGATGGCTGCTTTGGCAGTTCGCTGTGAAGAACATATTATGGGCGACCCCGAAATAGGCAACAGAACAGGGCTTTGGTTTTGGTGTATGCTGCAAAATTTATATTTGGACCGTATGTATGATTCTCACTATGATGAAAAATATGTCGATGAAGTTATTTCAAAATTTTTAAACCGTGAATATGAGCCTGACGGTGAGGGCGGACTTTTTACAGTAAGAAACTGCGACCGAGATTTGCGCAGTATGGAGATTTGGTCGCAAATGTGTTTATATTTAAATCAGGTGGTGCGAAGTTCGGACGAGGAACCGATAGTACCCCTCAGTCGCCTTGACGGCGACAGCTCCCCTTGAAAGGGGCGCCTAAAAGGAGGGATTGATATGAATGGTTGACTTTTTAATGATTTCAACCCGAAGTACAAAGCGAGGGGTTATTGAAATCTATCCTAAATTTATTATCAAAAGGAGCTCCGATTTGATGATTAGGGGCGGTGATTTCTATGCTGTTTGGCTTGAAGAAAGAGGTTTATGGTCTACAGACGAACAGGACGCCCTACAGCTTATTGACAGAGAGCTTGATATTTATGCCGAGAAAAACAAAAGCAGCTTTGATTCGAGTATAAGAGTTTTGCATATGTGGGACGCAGAGTCGAAGATGATTGATTCTTGGCATAAATACTGTCAAAAGCAGATGAGAGACAATTTTCACATGCTGGACGAAAAATTGATATTTTCAAATACAGAAACGAATAAAAACGATTATGCAAGCAAGAAGCTTTCATATCCTCTTGAGAAAGGAAATTTGTCCGCCTATGACAGGCTGATGTCTGTATTATATTCTGAGGAGGAACGGCTTAAAATCGAGTGGGCTGTAGGGTCGGTTGTCTGCGGTGATTCCAAAAAGCTGCAAAAATTTATGGTGTTTTACGGAGCGGCGGGAACTGGCAAATCAACCGTCCTCAATATTATTCAGCAGTTGTTTGATGGATATTACACTGTGTTTGACGCTAAGGCTCTGTGGTCGTCTACGAACGCTTTCGCCCTGGAGCCTTTTAAGTGTAATCCTCTTGTGGCAATTCAGCACGACGGTGATTTGTCACGAATTGAGGATAACACAAGGCTTAACAGCTTGGTTTCTCACGAGCTTATGACTGTAAATGAGAAGTTCAGGTCTGCGTACTCAAACAGATTCAAATGCTTTCTGTTTATGGGCACAAATAAGCCCGTAAAGATTACGGATGCTAAGTCGGGGCTTATAAGAAGACTTATCGATGTATCACCTACAGGAAACAAGCTGGATATTTTCGAGTACAAAAATCTTATGCAGCAAATAAGTTTTGAGTTAGGAGCAATAGCCTGCCACTGCCAAAAGGTTTATTTAGACAACAAGGGAGTATTCGATAATTATATTCCTGTTACAATGCTCGGAGCGTCAAATGATTTTTACAACTTCATTCAGGATTCCTACTTTATATTTAAGAAGGAGGACGGAGTTACTCTTAAGGCTGCTTGGGAAATGTATAAAACCTACTGTGACGAGGCCAAGGTCGGTTTTCCATATTCCCAAAGGATATTTAAGGAAGAGCTGAAAAATTATTTTAAAAATTTTACCCAGAGAGCAAGTCTTGAAGACGGCACAAGAGTCAGGAATTATTACTCGGGGTTCAGAGAAGACAAATTTGAAAATGCCGAAAAAAATGATGTTTGTGTTCCCGAACCTACTATTATATTTGACAGCACCGAATCTGTTTTTAACAAAGAGTATGCAGACTGCCCTGCCCAGTATGCCTCTAAAGACGAAACACCTTTAAAAAAATGGGATAATGTCACAACAAAGCTGTCAGACATTGACACATCAAAAATTCACTATGTAAAACCGCCTGAAAACCATATTGTCATTGACTTTGATATTTCAGATGAAAACAGTGAAAAATCTCTTGAAAGAAATATTGAAGAGGCTGCGAAATTTCCGCCGACCTATGCTGAAATAAGCAAAAGCGGAAAGGGTGTTCATCTTCATTATATTTACACAGGAGACGTTTCAAGCTTAAGTCGTATTTACAGCGACCATATAGAAATAAAGATATTTTCGGGAAAAAGCTCCCTAAGACGCAAATTAACCAAATGCAGCAAAATGCCCATAGCCGTAATAAGTTCCGGCTTACCGCTGAAAGGAGGAAAAAAGATGGTTAATTTTGAAACCGTAAAAAGTGAAAAAGGGTTGAGAAAGGCAATAAAAAGAAATCTCAATAAAGAAATTCACCCCAACACAAAACCAAGCATAGATTTTATATTTAAAATTCTGGAAGACGCATATAACAGCGATTTATATTTTGATGTAACCAATATGAGAAATGCCGTTTTGGCTTTTGCCGCAAACAGTACAAATCAGTCGGACTACTGCATAAAGTTAGTTAATAAAATGCACTTTAAATCCGATGATATTTCAGCAGCGGAAAGTAAAGATGCTCCTATTATATTTTACGACGTGGAGGTTTTTCCTAATTTGTTTCTTGTAAACTGGAAATATGAAGGAAAAGGAGCCTCTGTTGTGAGAATGATTAACCCGAGTCCCACAGAAATAGAAAACCTTATGAGATTCAGGCTCGTGGGCTTTAACTGTCGAAGATATGACAATCATATTTTGTACGGCAGGTTAATGGGTTATACCAATGAACAGCTTTATAATTTATCCCAAAAGATTGTAAACGGAAGTGCAAACTGTTTCTTCGGAGAGGCTTATAACATTTCTTATACAGATGTTTATGATTTTTGCAGTAAAAAGCAGTCTCTTAAGAAATGGGAAATTGAACTGGGTATTCACCATCAAGAGCTGGGTCTGCCTTGGGACAAGCCTGTGCCCGAAGATATGTGGACTAAGGTTGCGGAGTACTGTGACAATGATGTTTTGGCAACAGAGACCGTTTTTAATGCAAGAAAGGCGGACTTTACGGCAAGGCAAATCTTGGCTGATGTTGCCGGTATGACGGTCAACGATACAACAAATTCTCTTACCACAAGAATTATATTTGGAAAGAACAGACATCCGCAGGATTCGTTTAACTACAGAAATATGGGGGCACAGGAAACCGTCGATGAAAATTATATTTGTTTTGACGAAGACGGCAAGCCTGTTTTTCCCGGCTACAAGTATGAAAACGGAAAATCCACTTACAGAGGAGAGGAAGTCGGCGAAGGAGGCTATGTATATTCCGAACCGGGAATGTATCGCAATGTAGCTTTGCTTGACATTGCCAGTATGCACCCAAGCTCTATTGTAGCTGAAAACCTTTTCGGAGACGATTATACCGCAAGATTCAATGATATTTTACAGGCAAGAATTGCCATAAAGCATAAGGAGTTTGAAAAGGCAGGTAAAATGTTGGGCGGAAAGCTGGCTAAATATTTGACGGACGAAAACACCGCCGCCGATTTGGCTCAGGCTTTGAAAATAGCAATAAATTCTGTATACGGTCTTACTTCGGCAAACTTTGAGAATCCTTTCCGTGATATTCGTAATAAGGACAACATTGTAGCAAAACAGGGAGCCCTGTTTATGATAAATTTAAAACACGAGGTTCAAGCCAGAGGGTATACTGTTGCACATATTAAAACCGATTCTATAAAAATTCCCGATGCGAATGAAGAAATAATAAAATTCGTCACGGATTTCGGAAAAGAATACGGCTATAATTTCGAACACGAAGCCACTTATGACAGAATGTGCCTTGTAAATGACGCAGTTTATATTGCAAAATATAAGGACGGCAAGCACGCAGGGCAGTGGACGGCAACGGGAACACAGTTTCAGGTGCCCTATGTATTTAAAAAGCTGTTCAGCAAAGAAGAAATTATATTTGAAGATATGTGTGAAACAAAGTCTGTAAACGGAGCTTTATATTTGGATATGAATGAAGGCTTGCCCGATGTTTCCGAATATGAAAAAGAATTACGCAAACTGGAAAGCAGTTATAAAAAAGGGCTTGTTTCCGATACAACCTTCGAAAGCGAGGGTCAGCGGCTGAGCAAGCTTATTGACGAGGGGCATAATTATATTTTCATAGGAAAGGTTGGCAGGTTCTGCCCTATAAAAGAAGGCAGAGGCGGCGGACTTCTTATGAGGGAACAAAACGGCAAACACTACGCCATAACTGGTACAAAAGGCTACAGATGGCTTGAGGCTGAAAGGGTAAAGCTTTTAGACAAAGAAACCGATATTGATATTTCTTATTATAACAAGCTGATTGATGATGCTGTAGAGTCAATAAGCGCTTACGGCGATTTTGAGCAGTTTGTTAACGATTAGAATTATATTTTTTTGTAAAGGAGATTTTAAAAATGGCATACAAAAAACTTAATAACATTTCCATCGAAAACGCAAGAATTATATTTCGCAATTTTTCCGGAAAGGAGTCAAAGTACAACAGAGCAGGCAGACGCAATTTCTGTGTTGTAATTGACGATATTGACAAAGCCCGTGAACTTACAGAAGAAGGCTGGAATGTAAGGGTTTTGGCTCCCAGAGATGACACGGAAGAGCCTGTTTATTATATTCAGGTGGCTGTCAGTTTCGACAATATTCCGCCTAAGGTATTTATGATAACAAGGAAAAAACGTGCTTTGCTTGACGAGGATTCCATAAACACCTTGGATTTTGCGGAAATTAACAATATGGATTTGATTCTCAGACCGTATCATTGGGAAGTAAATGATAAAACAGGCGTAAAAGCTTATCTCAAGATAATGTATGTAACAATCGAAGAGGACGAATTTGCCGAAAAATATGCCGAAGAGGAATATCCCTATGAGGAAGAAGAGGACGAGAGCGACCGTCTGCCCTTTTAAAGGCAAAAAAATCAGAAAGGAGTATGCTATGAATCATTTTGACTATAAGAAAACCGTTTTTACCGTAGGCGTATTTGACAAAGTTACTTCTGATGACGAATTTAAAAAAATTGTATTTGATTCCATCGGACGGTATAAAAAATGCGACTGGGGCGATACCTGTAAAGAGGATTCGGAAAGTAATAATTATGCATTGAATAACGAAGAACGTATTTTGGCAGTTTATATTTACCGCAAAGGAACACCCGACGAAACAAAAATCTGGATTATTACGGAATGGGACAGAAGTGCTACAACAATTTTGTTTCCCTCCGAATATTGAAAGGATATTTGAAAATGAGTGCTGCGGAATTATATGACTATCAGTTAAAGGCTGTAAGTCAGATGAAAAACGGCTGTATTCTCTGCGGCGGTGTTGGTTCGGGTAAGTCGAAAACGGCTCTTGCTTATTATTATATTCGTATGGGCGGAGCTTGGGAAACTCTTATAGGAGAGGATTTTATACCTATGGGCGACCCTCCCAAAGATTTATACATAATTACAACAGCCAGAAAACGCGACCCATTGGAGTGGGAGGGTGAGTTTACACCCTTCCTTATCTCCGAAAATCCCGATGAAAAATTATATTGTCATAAAGCGACGGTTGATTCTTGGAACAATATAAAGAAGTATTCGGAAGTTAAAGGAGCTTTCTTTATATTTGACGAATAGAGGGTTGTGGGAAAGGGTCAGTGGGTAAAGGCTTTTCTGCAAATTGCCAAAAACAACGAATGGATATTACTTTCGGCTACTCCCGAGGACACTTGGCTTGATTATATTCCTGTGTTTATTGCAAACGGCTTTTATAAAAACAGAACAGATTTTATGAGAAAGCACGTTGTATTTTCACGAATGAGTAAATTTCCCAAGGTTGACAGGTACATAAACACAGGACGGCTTATAAGGCTTAGAAATTCCATACTTATTAATATGGACTTTAACAGACAGACGGTATCACATCACGAAGACATTTATGTCAAATATGATATTTCAGCCTATAAGGACATTATGCGAAACCGTTGGAATATTTGGGACAATGAGCCTATCGTAAATGCAGGTGAGCTGTGTTATGCACTGCGAAAAGCTGTTAATACAGATGAATTCAGAAGTGTGGCTGTTCTTGAGATTATGGAGAAGCATCCGAAGGCTATTATATTTTACAACTTTGACTATGAGCTTGATATTCTTAAAAACTTGGGTTACGGACCGAATACGGAAATCGCCCAGTGGAACGGACACAAACATCAGCCAGTGCCCGAGGGAGTCAGATGGGTCTATTTGGTGCAGTATACCGCCGGCTGCGAAGGCTGGAACTGCATAAAGACAGACACAATTATATTTTACTCACAAAACTATTCTTATAAAGTTATGACACAGGCAAGCGGAAGAATCGACAGGCTGAATACACCATACACAGATTTATATTATTACCACTTAAAAAGCCGTTCGGGAATAGATTTGGCTATAAGCAAAGCTCTCAAAGCCAAGAAAAAATTTAATGAAGGGAGATTTGTACATGGAAAATGATGATGCTTTACAAATTCAAAAAGCAGTTAAGGCTTCGAAGAATCTTGAGGATGCAATCAAAAAGTTATCTAAAACGTTTGAAGATACAGTTATAAAGAGTATAACCAACTTAAAACGTACAGTTGATGAAATTTAAATGAAAGGAAGGATACAATGAGCATTGATATTTTAGAAAAAACAAGCACGGTTAATACAAGTTACAGTAAAAACAGGTCAATAAGCTATATAGTCCTGCATTATACAGCAGGGACTACGAGTAAGCCGGGAGCGGCAAGTAATGTTGCAGCCTATTTTAAAAGCGGAAACGCAGGCGGTTCGGCGGATTATATTGTGGATGATGAGAATATTGTTCTTTACAACCCTGATATTACTAACCGTTACTGCTGGTCTGTAGGCGGCAGCAAGTATGCATCTTTGACAACAGCAGAAGGAGCTAAATATTATGATAAGTGTAAAAATACCAATAGCAT
Organism: Clostridiales bacterium; assembly: GCA_021203425.1. GTDB lineage: Bacteria > Bacillota > Clostridia > Lachnospirales > CAG-274 > JAJQCI01. The sequence goes on from JAJQBF010000171.1 coordinate 11,855, forward strand.
AAGCATAGAAATTTGCAGTAATAAGACAAATACTTCTTCACTGTCTGCCTATGACACAGACTGGCATTTTACAGAAAAAGCTGTTGCAAGAGCCCTTGAGCTTACGAAATACTTAATGAAAAAGTATGATATTTCAGCCGAAAATGTTATTATGCACCATCACGTTACGGGCAAGGTTTGCCCTAATCCGTGGTGCGTTAATTCAGACAGACTGTCACAGTGGGAAAGTTTTAAAGCAAAATTAACTGAAGAAACAACAGAGGAGGACGAAGAAATGGTTGAATCAATTGTAATGAATGTAAACGGAATAGGATGTACCGTAAATAGAATTTTGAAGGACGGAAAAAATTATATTTGCCTTGCCGATTTGGCAGGAAACGGTTTTGATGTGGGCTATAACAGTAATACTAAAATGCCGAGCCTGAGCAATACAATAAAGGATATTCCTATAAAGGTTGACGGACAGGATAAAACCGTTAAGTCTGTCAACATTGGCGGTTATCATTTCAGCAAAGTAAGAGAGCTCATTGATATTTTGGGCGGTATGGAAATCGATTATAAAGATGAAACCGTAATAATAAACAATGTCGGAAAGGATGAAGCAGATGATTGACATTAAACAAACAAAAATATGCGGTATAATAGAAGCTATTAGGGGAATGAGAAACCCTATGAACAGCTGGGATAAAATCGACACCGTCGAAAATGAAAATCATATTAATATTGGCGAAAATGATTATGCTTTGATGATGAAGCTGTCAAAAGCCGGATCTGTTCACGGTAAATTTAAACGTATGATTATTGTTTATGCCGATATTACAGCACCTTTATATTGGTGGAAGGAGTACGATACATATAAGGTAGGAACCGTTGCAAACAGCTGTTCAACTATGCATAAAATTGCCGATAAGGAATTTACAGTCGAGGATTTCAGCAGAGAACACCTTTCAGGAATTACAACAAGTTTATGGATTAATGCAGACGGAACAGCATATTATACTTCGCCCTATGATTTTCTGCAAATTATCTGTAGTGTTTTAAATAATTACAGGGATAAATTTATTAAAACCAAAAACAAAGATTACTGGTGGCAGACGATTCAGCTTTTGCCTTCTTCTTACAATCAAAAGCGGACGGTTATGCTGAATTATGAAGTGCTGACAAACATTTATATTTACAGAAAGGACCACAAGCTTGATGAATGGAGAGATTTCTGTAAATGGATAGAAGATTTGCCTCTTTCGGAGCTTATAACAGGAAAGGATGAAACGAATGAACAAAAGTAAAGGCTGTAATATATTTTTAATGACTGTCTGTATTTGCGCAGTTCTTGCCACAATTATATTTTTGCCTATTATACTGGGGGTTAAGATTTTTGATATTTTTGAGAAGAAAAATCTGAAAATTTATGGCCAGTTTTAAATTTTCAAAAGTGGGCAAAACGGTCTGAAAAGTGGGCAGAGGAAGTTAAGAAACGAAAAAACGGTTTTGAAAATGATATTTTTAAGCAGATTTCGGTCATTTTTCTGACCATTTGGCCACTTTCTGCCCACTTTTAAAAACCAAAAGTGGCCACAAAAAACCTGATATTTACAGGGGTTTGCGGGCTTTCTGGCCACTTTCCCACCTTTTTTCATACTTAAATGCGATAAAAAAAATAAAAAAAAATAATAATTACAGAAAAAAGAGGCCATCTGTCCAC
>JAJQBF010000137.1 GCA_021203425.1 Clostridiales bacterium
GTTTTTATAATGTAAAAGAAAATTTACGAACAAATATTGATTGGAGAAAAATAAAAAATAATATTTTGATTTTAAAAAAATTTGGCAGATGTGAACATATCGTTTATAGACTTTAAGTAAAAATACATATATCCTTTATATTACGACATATTTGTCGAACAAAAACAAAGGAGATATGAAAGATGCAAAAATTATCAGCTATTGAAAACAGGGAAAATTTCGGAAAAGCATTCCGAAAAATGAGACTGCTAAGAGGTACGACACAAGAAAAGCTTGGCGAGAAAATCGGGTCTTCAAGAGAGTGGGTTTCAAAGATTGAATGCGGAAAATCAAGCCCAAACTACTACGATGTTTTGGTTTTTATGCGAGCTATTGAATTTGAATCTCTTGAGGAAATAAACTCATTTTTAGAGGAGGCGACATCTGATGTACCTATACATACCCGTTAAACAACAACTTTTTAATTCTGTTATTGGAAATTACGTGTCATATGGAATTGAATGTGTAGAAGTAAAATCTGAACAAGCAGAAAGAGTTGCTTTTGTATCTGACGTTTCGGTGGATTTTAGGTTCGTAACGGATTTGGCGTTAAAATGTACGTTAGGGCAGTTGTCACCGTATCATCTTATGGACGTAATAGAAGATGAACTTTAAAATTTGCGGAGGTAATCATATAAAAGAATTCGGGATAAGAATTAAAGAATTAAGGGAAAATAAAGGCTTAACACTACCGGAAGCTGCGGAAAAATTAGAGCTTAATAAGGGGTCGTTATCTAAGTATGAAAACGGCAAAGTAGAGCCATCATTAAGTATGGCGGTTAAGATTGCGAAGTTTTATTCGGTTTCTCTTGATTATTTAACGGAGATGTAATGTATAAAGGTTTTTGGTAGTGCGATAAAATGCTCTCTTGTTTTAATACTTGAGGGCATTTTTTGCAGAATATATAATATGAAAGATTTAATAAAAATCTTATATATAATTGGTGTTTCGGAGGTAGAAAATGATTAGTTTTACTACAGGCGATTTACTAAAATCTACAGCATACGTATTAGTCAACACCGTTAATTGTGAAGGGTATATGGGTAAAGGTCTTGCTTATCAGTTTAAGATAAAATATCCCAAAATGAATAAAGATTATGTAAAGGCTTGCCGTAGTCACGAACTTGTACCGGGCAAATTACATTGCTACAGAACCGAAGATAAATTAATAATAAACTTCCCGACTAAAGACAAATGGATAGAGGTTGATTCTCAAATTGCTGAGTTGGAAACTGAGCTTGCAAACCTTAAAACGGCTCAAAGCGCAATCGTAACGGAATACGGAAATAACCACGTAGGTTACGTTTACTATTTGCTTAAGAGTGGCGGAAGCTATAAAGTCAGACGATATTCGCCGGGTACAGGGGGCAGTGTTGTAGTTTCTAACGGAACAATCGGGGCTTACGCATCAGGTACAAAGTATAACCCTGTAGCAGGTAACTACCTTGTAGATGAAGAAGGTGCCGAGCTTATTGCCCATAATAACAGCGGACGTATTACAAGCCTTGAAGTCGGAGACAGAGTTTTCAATTCGGGAGAAACGGCAAATTTGGCGGATAATCTCGAAGCTATGGCAAGCTCTGAGTGGACGAACCTTGAAGACACTGACTTCTACAAGAATTATATAGATGGTATTGTGAGCGGATTGCCTTATACAACACCTGTTTTCAATACACCTTCTGTAAGTGATATTGTGCCCTCTTACGGTGATTCAGCAGAAACTAAGGATAGTGTTGTAGTTTACAATTGCACTGTAGAGGATATAACATTGCCAAATGTACAGCACGCAGATGAATTATACAGTGAGATTATGAATATGGCGAAAAAGGATAATAAATTTACAAAGCTGATACAAACCGTAACGGCAAGCGGTTTAGACAGCCGAAAGAACAGCAAAGCAAAAAATAATATACAATTTTAATATGTGGGGGCAGAAACCTCTCTGCCCTCTTACATATAAAAGAATAAGAACATATGGAGGAATCAAAGTGAATAGTACATACGAATATATAAAACCAGACGGAACAAAAGAAACATACACATTAAAAGATAAAATAACCCTTGAAGAAAAAGCCCTGTTTGTCACAGGTGTAGCAGGTGTGGTTGTATCAAAAGACTTGGGATATGTAAGTTTATTGGACGATGTTGTTTTCAATTATGCTTTAATCAGATATTTTACGGACATTAAAATCCCCGAAGGACAAAACCTCTCCCAAACAGAAGAATTTTGCGAAAATAACAAGGAAGTCATAGACAGAATTGTAAAAACAATCGGAGATGAAACATACAACAGCCTTGTAGATTCCTGTTATAAGGCAATAGAATACAGAAAAACAGCGGCATATCCATTTTTGGAAAAGATAAATGATGTATTGGAAGAGATAGTGAAAATTTCCGCAGATTCTGATTTTCTGAATATTTTAACACCCGAATTGTCATAAAAGAGAACATATATATAAGAGTGCCGTTTACGAAACGGCTTCGGGCGGCACTCTTAATAAATATAAGGAGTAGGTATGATGAGAAAAGAAGTTCCGATATACGAAAAAACAAATTTAACAGTAGAAGAATGTGCAGCTTATTCAGGTATAGAAGTTAATAAGATAAAAGAATTAATCAATATTAAAA
>JAJQBF010000100.1 GCA_021203425.1 Clostridiales bacterium
TTTATGCAGTGCATATGGACGTTTATATCTAAAAACGGCGGCAGAGATAATAATTTTTATCACTGCCGCCTTGTTTAATTGTTGTGTTTTTTCAGACATCGGGTTCGAATTGGTCGGGATATTTTTCACTTCCGCTGTAAGCACATACACCCATTCTGGGAGAGTTGCATACAGGCAGGAGCGCATAGTCATGATCCATATGTTCTTTTACACAGTCATCACAGAAGAGAAACTCTTCTCCGCCATATAAACATTCCGAACATATATATTTTGCCGGTGCTTTGCCGCAGGTATGACAGGTATATTCTATAGGGTTGTTCCTGGAAAGGAGAGTTATCTTTTCCTTTCTCTTGCCTCCCGTTCTGCGGTCTTTTACTTTGATTACAAGGCTTGTTGTGGAACCGAAGTCATAATCATATTTAATTGTCATTCCTTCACGCAATACCTTTTTCAATTTAATGTTTGTGCTGCGTGAAGGCGGTCCCCAGTCGAAATCATCATCGGGACATTCTTCGTATGATATACCGTTAATTGTAAATGAACTTAAATGACTGCAGCATTCCAACCAGATATCACGCAGAAAATCGTCAAGAACTCTCAGAGTTGCCTCTTCCGTAATTTCAACCATGAACCAGTGGTCATTTTCATATTTATCGGTAATTTCCAATATAAAGTATCCCACAGAGGGAGTCTTTTTTTCCTTTTCAAGTTCCTCTGCACGTTTTTTACAGGCTTTTAAGTGTCTGTACATATATGCTTTTGCATACTCTCTGCCGCAGTATTTACATTTGCCCTTTGTTTTTTCTGCCATAAAATACCTCGCCTTTCGTTTTCTCAGTATATTTCTTCGGTTTCCCGGTTTTCGCTCTGTTCGGGGTTTTCCAAATAGATCGTATATGTAATTTCCAAGAAAGTTGCCTCTTCATAGCGGTTTGTCTTTTTGATTTGTTTATTCAGCCGTTTGGCAAGGCTGCTGAAAAGAGGATAAATTCGGCGGTTTGAATTGTTTAAGGTAAAGGATATTGTCTTATATTTGTTTTTATTTGCATAGAGTATAACCTTTTCTATAAGCATTGTACCTATATTGTCTGTTCTGTAGAGTTTATCTGTACACAGACTGTAAACATGAAGAGATTTGTTTTTACATGAACAGATTACACCTATAAAACCGACGGCTTTTCCACCTTTTATAAACAAAAATGAGCTTTCTCCGAATGCATAGCCGAAGGTGTTGAAAATATATGTTTCGCAGGTATAATAATTACCGCTGCAGTTGGAAAGCATATTTAAAACATCTTCTTTATATTTTGCTGAGTAATGTATAATCATGTCATTAACTTAAGCTTGAAGTCTTTTTCAGCCTCACGCTTTTGATCCTTTTTGGCAATATCCTGACGTTTGTCGTAGAGTTTCTTTCCTTTTGCTATACCTATATCCATTTTAACGAGACTGCCTTCGAAGTAAACTTTAAGAGGAACTATTGTTAAACCCTGCTGCATAATACGTCCTTCCAGCTTGTTTATTTCATATTTGTGAAGTAAAAGCCGCCTGTCTCTTAAGGGATCGTGGTTAAAACGGTTGCCCTGTTCAAAGGGGCTTATATGCATACCCTTAATGTATGCCTCTTTATTATTTATTGATATATAGCTGTCCTTAAGGTTACAGCGACCGGCTCTCATAGATTTTACCTCTGTGCCTTGAAGTTCAATTCCCGCCTGCATGGTTTCAAGTATGAAATAATCGTGGTATGCTTTTTTATTTTGCGAAATCATTTTTACAGATTTATTAGCCATATTTTTTCACCTTCAAATTATCTAATGTTTTTTGGGGAACAATAAGATCTCCGTAGCCGCTGCCTAAGTTAAGCCCGGGTTTGTTTTCGCCGTGAAAATCGCTTCCGCCGGAAGGAAGAAGACCATAGGTTTCGGCTAAAGACAGAGCTAAAACAGTATCGCTGTAAGAATGGGTTGAATAATAACATTCTATTCCGTCGGCGCCCCAAAAGGCAAAATCCGTCGCCATATCTTCAAGCTCCTTTTGGTTAAAGCCGTACATAAGAGGGTGGGCAATAACCGCCAAGCCGCCGCCCTTTTTTATGAGGGCAATTGCTTTTTCGGCAGTTAAAACATCTCTTTTAATATACCCCGGCTTTCCGGCGCCTATATATTTATCAAAGGCTTCTTTTTTGTCTCTTGCATATCCCTTTTCCTGTAAAAGCCTTGCAAAATGCGCCCTTGTTATAACCTTTCCGCCGCTTACGGAAACAAGATCGTCATAACTTAAGTCAAAGCCGATGCCTTTAAGCTTGTTTATCATTTTTACGTTTCTTGCTGTTCTCTTTTCTTTAAGACTTTCAAGCCCCGATTTAAATTCGCTGTTGTCTTTGTCAACAAAAAGCCCGACAATGTGGATTTCTCTGTTTTTATAGAGTGAGGAAAGCTCTGTACCTTGTATAACCTCAAGAGATGGATATTCCTTTGACTTTTCCAGAGCTTCGTCAAGCCCTTCTGTTGTGTCGTGATCTGTTACGGCGATTGTCTTAAGACCTATATTGTATGCTTTTTCGATAAGCTCCGAAGGGGTAAAAGTACCGTCGGAGGCTGTTGTATGTGTATGTAAATCAATTCTGTTCATATTTATTCTCCTTATGTAATAT
>JAJQBF010000235.1 GCA_021203425.1 Clostridiales bacterium
CTTTATTTTGGAAAATCAAAATATTTGCAATGAAGGGCTTTCGGGTGTATAATAAAATTAATGTTATATGCCGCCGAATAAACATTTCGGCATTTACAGCGAAAAAATTACAAAAGGTGATATCATGAATACTGTTATATTTGATTTGGACGGAACACTTTTAGATACTTTGGGAGACTTGGCGGAGGGGGTAAACTTTGCCCTCAGAAACAACGGTCTTAATGAAATAGGGGAAGAAACAGTAAGGGGCTATGTTGGAAACGGAGCAAAGCTGCTTATTTCAAGAAGTACGGGGGAAGATTTTGAAGACCCTCTTTTCAAAAAATGCCACGAAGATTTCAGAGAATATTATTTTAACCACTTATCAGTTAAAACAAAGCCCTACGATGGTATTGAAGATGTTTTGAAAAGCCTTAAGGCTCGGGGCTTTAAAACGGCAATTTTATCAAACAAGCCGGACACAGCCACAAAAGCCCTGTCAGAGCTTTATTTCGGCAGTCTTATAGATTTTGCTCAGGGAGAAAAGCCGGAAATAAACAAAAAGCCGGCTCCCGACGGGGTTTACGCTGTTTTGAAAGAATTAGGCGCCGATAAGGAGAACACTCTTTATGTAGGCGACTCCGAAGTGGATATACAAACGGCGAAAAGCAGCGGATTAAAATGCATAAGCTGCAGCTGGGGTTTTAAAGGCAGAGAGTTTCTGCTTAAAAACGGAGCGGAAAACATAGCGGATAAGCCGAAAAACATACTTGACTTTATCGACGGAAAATAGGTGATAAAATGACATTGCAGCAGTTAAAATATGTTATATCGGTAGCCGGAAAAGGCTCTATAAGTGAGGCGGCGAAATCTCTTTTTATTTCACAGCCCAGCCTTACGAATGCCGTTAAAGATTTGGAAGAAGAACTGAATATAAGAATTTTCAACAGAAATAACAAGGGCATAAGCATTTCCGCCGACGGAGAGGAATTTTTGGGCTATGCCAGACAGGTAATAGAACAGGCGGAGCTTTTAGAGCAGAAATATTTAAGGGGAACTCCCGGAAAACTTCATTTTTCCGTTTCCTCACAGCATTATTCCTTTGTGGTCGACGCATATGTTGACTTGATTAAGGAGTTTAATGCCGATGAATATGACTTTACCCTTAAGGAAACCAGAACTTTTGAAATTATAGATGATGTAAGGCTTATGAGAAGTGAGATAGGTGTGCTTTACATATGCAATTTCAATGAAAAAATAATAAGAAAATTTATAAAAGAAAACGACCTTATTTTTCACGAACTTTTTTCCACAACTCCCCATGTTTTCATAAGCAAAACCAACCCTCTTGCCTCAAAAGAGGTTATTGAGCTTGAGGATTTGGCGGAATATCCCTATTTTTCATATGAACAGGGCAGCTATAACTCGTTTTATTTTTCCGAAGAAGCCTTAAGCACTATGGAGAGAAAAAAGAATATTCGTGTCTGCGACAGGGCTACCCTTTTTAATCTCCTTATAGGCTTAAACGGCTATACTATTTGTACAGGGGTTATAAATGAAGAGTTAAACGGCGCAAATGTTATTTCAAGACCATTAAACGCCGAAGAGAAAATCACCATAGGCTATTTAACCAGGAAAAACATAAATTTAAGCCATTTGGGGGAAATATATCTCAAATACCTGATATATCACACAAAAAATCTTTGAGGCAGTATCTTTGTTATATATATTTCCGAAAGACCGAACTTTTCTTTTACAGGTGCATAGGCGGCTTGGGCGGTTTCGGCTGTTTTGAAAATTCCGAAAACCGAAGAGCCTGAGCCGCTCATAAGGGCGCCCTCTGCCCCAAGCTTTAACATTTCAGCTTTTATTTCCCCCACAACAGGGTGTTTTTTTATTGTGACCTCTTCGAGAACATTTCCCATTGTTTTACATATTCCCTCCAAATCACCTTTTTTCATAAATTCTATTGCAGCCTCGGTGTTGGGGTGAGTTACATTTTTAAGACTGTCATATTCCTTAAAGGTTTCAGGCGTAGGAACCCCAACCGACGGCTTTGCCAAAAGGAGAGTGCAGGGGGGGAAGTCTGGAAGAGGTGTTAAAATTTCACCTATGCCTTCGGTCCGTGCCGGTTTTCCGTAAAGACAGAAGGGAACGTCGGCGCCTAAACCCTTTCCCGTTTCGTAAAGCTCCTTTTCTTCTATGTCAATGTCAAAAAGCTTTATCATACCCCTGAGGGCTGCGGCACAGTCAGCCGACCCTCCGGCAAGCCCTGCCGACATGGGTATTCTTTTTTCAAGTTCCGCCCTGACTCCCGTTTTGATATCAAATTTCTTTTTAATTATGCCTATAGCTTTGTAAACAAGGTTTGAGCTGTCTGCCGCAAGGGCAGCGCCCCCTGTAAACAATTCGATTTTATCATCACTAATTTTTGTAAGAGTAAGGCTGTCATACAAATCTATGCTTAACATAATCATATCCAAAATATGATAGCCGTTGGGGTAAGTTCCCTTTATATCCAAAACCGTATTCATCTTGGCATACGCCTTAAGTGAAATTGTCTCCATAAAAATACCTCCGTCTGTCATTATTTTTGCGTAATAAAAAAGTTCAAACCAGCAAATTGTTTTCTTAATTATATAACAAATATATGAAAAATTGCAATATAATAA
>JAJQBF010000228.1 GCA_021203425.1 Clostridiales bacterium
TTATTGTCAAAAACTTGGTTGTTAAAACCATTTACACAGTTAATTTCTCACTCCCACTTTTTGACAACACACCTTTTTTGTTATAAAGTAATAATGACCCCTGTGGGAGCAGTTTTGCTTGAAAGCTTCTGCAGGGGTTTGTTTTTTGATGATGGGTTAGTATACACTAATTAATATTTACTCCAAAAATTCAGTATCCCCAATTCCGAGGTACTTATCTATATCAATAATCTCCGAACCGCTTATATCGAGCAGGTCATCAAACTTTATCACATCGTCCACAGCACCTTTTTCATTCATCTTGCCTGTGTTTATCCTCAAAGTTCTATATATAACATCAATTCCCGTAACTGTTCCGGCTTCGATTATATTATAGCCGATTTCTCCATTTTCTGTTTCAGGCTGAAAATAGGTTACGGTCACAGTCATTCCCTTTCTCACTTGCAGCAGCTTGTCTGAGAGTATGGAGGCTTCATCTTCGGACAGCACAGTATGTTTGCAACTCATCAGATTTACATCTTCCTCGCTGAGACGCGCCGAATGACCTCTTAAAGCGGCGAAGGGGGCAAAAATTTTGGCTCTGTCCTGCGGAGACATTTTCGGGTGCTTGCGGAGTGTGTCTCTCGGCCACGGTCTTTCTATATCTATAATATCATCATAGTTGTCGTTTGTAGCCACAGTTTGCACCTCCTATGTCTGTGGTAATTTCTTTAGTTAGTGATTATTTTATTGCTTGTGGTAATTTTAATGCTTACTTATTCTCAGCCTCTCCGGCACGATGTCCTCCTATCTGCTGATTGCGTTCCCTCATAGTCGCGCCTTCAAGGAAGTTTGTGCCTTTCAAAACAGCGTTTTTTCCGTATTTCTGTTTCAGCTTAACCATTACATTCTGTAAATTTTTTTCTTTTTCAAGCTTTGACACGTCTGTGAACAAATCCATTTGCATTATTCCTCGGTCTTCAACGACCCAGTTAGCTGTGATTGTTACTCGCCGCACTGTCAAGCCCCGGTCAACAATTCGGTCGAACAGTCCTACAATAGCTTCCTGAAACTGACTGCCTAAGTTGGTCGGGTTCGCTATTCTCGTACTGCCGTGGGCAGGCTTGGGAACCATACGTCCGTAGTGGTCAACCTTTGTTGCTCCCTTGTATGTTCCCTTGTCGCAGTTTTCTCTGTCATAGCCTATGTCAAGTGTAAAAGAGTCGGAGACTAAACCTTTGCTGTTTAGCTGAAGCATAAAGCTTTCCGTCATTTCCTGAACGATTATCCTTGCTTTGCTATATTCGTAGGGTTCAGAAAGAACTTGTCCTTCGCTTATACAGTTTGTTTCAGGCTGATAAGACTTCACAAGTTCCATTGCTGTAGGTTCAACTCCCCCCATGCGTGGTCAATAAGGATTTCTGCATCAATGCCGAAGGTTTTATAAAACCATTCTTGGTTATAGGTTGAGGCTCTTGCAAGCTGTCCCATTGTGAAAATATAGCGTTTTTCAAATTTTCGGGCTGTGCCGGGACCCAGCCTCAAAAAGTCTGTAAGCGGTGTGCGATTCCACAGTTTTTGCCTGTAGGTGTGTTCGTCTAACTCGGCAATTCTCACTCCGTCTTTGTCAGCTTTAACGTGCTTTGCCACTATATCCATTGCTATTTTGGCAAGGTAAAGATTAGTTCCTATGCCGCCTGTGGCAGTTACTCCCGTAGCATAAAGAACCTCTCGGATTAGCGTCATACACAGCTCGCGTGCTGTCATATGATATGTTTTAAGATAAGCAGTAGCGTCAATAAAAACCTCATCAATGGAATAAGCAAAGATGTCCTCCGGAGCTATATACTTCAAATAAATGCTGTATATTTGAGCCGATACCTCAACATATCTTGCCATACGGGGCGGAGCTACAAGGTAAGTCAGCTTAAGGTTTGGATCTTCGGCAAGCCCTTTTGAGTCAAAGCACTCTGTGGTGAACCTGTGCCCGGGAGCCTTACGGAGACGTTCTTCGTTGACTTTTTTTACCTTTTGCACTACTTCAAAAAGCCTTGCTCTGCCGGGTATGCCGTAGGCTTTCAGTGAAGGAGAAACAGCAAGGCAAATTGTTTTTTCGGTTCTGCTTTGGTCGGCAACAACTAAATTTGTTGTCAGTGGGTCAAGGTGTCTGTCTGCACACTCGCAGCTTGCGTAAAATGATTTTAAGTCTATTGCTAAATAGGTGTGACCTGTATGAATGCGTTCTGCCACAGCTGTGTTCCTCCTTTCCTGTTATGTATTCAATCTGCTATATTATTACCCTGCTATAACTTCCACAAACCATCTCCCAAATCTCGGCGGAAAGGGAGCGTGTTCAAAGAAGAGCCGCTTTTCTTTTCCCTTAATGACCACAGTATAGCAGTCACCGGAATATCCCATGCCGATTGTGTCAGCAGGGCGGAAGTCCCGGACTTCTTCTATATTATATATACGTCCGTTTGTCCATTCCAGCTTTTTGGGGTGCATAAAGCCTGTGGTGTCGATTTCGGAAGTGACCGACACATAGACTTTCTCTTTATGAGGATATAATTCCTTATGTGGATATAATGCTCTTGCAAATTTGTTCATACTGCGGTCACCTGTTATGAAGTGACCTTTTGTCAAGTAAAATTTTCAAAAAATCACCACAT
>JAJQBF010000081.1 GCA_021203425.1 Clostridiales bacterium
TGTGGTGTACAATGTATATGTAAAGTTAGATTACTGTCTTTTTTCGTTTTTTTAAAATATAAAATGTTTACAAATCGGTGTAAAAATAGTATAATAGGCTTAACAAAGAAACTGAAAAATCAAATATTAAAATAAAGGATGGTGCATTTATGATAATTACAGTTACATTAAACCCGGCTATTGACAAAACGGCATATGTTGACGAGCTTAATGTGGGAAAAATAAACCGTATTTTTAACATTGTCCACGACGCAGGCGGCAAGGGCATAAACGTATCCAAAACAATACTTTCTTTGGGGGGAAACTCTATTGCCACAGGCTACATAGGCGGTTATTTCGGTATGATGGTCGAGAGATCTCTTGTTGACGACGGTATCTCCGTTGCATTTGTACATATTGATGCCGAAACAAGAACAAACACAAAAATAATCAGCTTAACCGGCGATGAAACGGAATTTAATGAGCCTGGTCCTTTAATTACCGAATTTGAAAAAAACCGCCTCATTGAAAAGCTTGTAAATATGGCCGACAAAGACGCTATATTTGTCCTTTCCGGAAGTATTCCCCAGGGCATAGAAAAAACAATATACAGAGATTTGATTTTTGCTCTTCATGAAAAAGGCGCAAAGGTGTTTTCCGATATAGACGGCGATGCCTTTAAATATGCTATGGAGGCTGTTCCCGATCTTTTAAAGCCCCACAAGCATGAACTTCTTAAGTTCTTTGATAAAAACGAGGCGACAGAAGCCGAGATTGTTGAAATGGGCAAATATTTTATAGACAAGGGTGTTGAAACAGTTGTTATTTCCTGCGGAAAAGACGGAGCAATATTCCTTCACGGCGATAAGGCATACAAAAGCCCTGCCATAAATGTTAAGGCTGTTTCCACAGTAGGCGCCGGAGATTCTATGATGGCCGTTTTTGCTTATTACAGCGAAAGAGGATATTCTTTCGAAGATGCGGCTAAAATGTCTATGGCTGTTTCGGCAGGCTCCGTAACAACTGAGGGAACGAAACCTGCCTCAATGGAGGTTGTAAATGCTCTTCTGGAACAGGTTGTTCTTGAAGAAGTTTGAGAAAATCAAACAGACCGTCTTATAAAGGGGTAATATCTGTTTTTGGGATAGTAATGGGGCTGTTTCCTCTTTAATTTTTCATATTCTCTGAGAAAACGTATATATTCGGAATATTTACGCTTATAGTGGGCTGCTCCGAATATATAGGCAATATTTAATATAAAAACAACCGCTTTAAACAAAAGGGTTATTTCTCCGCAAAAAAGCAGTATTGCCAAACAGGAGGCAATTCCTCCGCAACACAGGGATAACATCAACTTATAATAAAACTTATTTTTCATACATATCTCTCCTTTTCAATTCTTATAATATTATTATAAAGGAGAGGTATGTAAAAAATTTTACGCATAGGACGGTTTTTGAAAATTTTCACAAACCGTTTTATACTGCTTACATATGTAAGGAGCTGAATATTTTGAAAATATTAATAACCACCGATTGGTATTCGCCTACAGTAAACGGTGTAGTTACTTCCGTTTTAAATTTGGAGAAAAATTTAAGAAGGCTTGGTCATGAGGTAAGGGTTCTTACGCTTTCGGAAAAAATGCGTTCATATAAATCAGGCAGTACTTACCGCTCAAGGTCTGTTTCTGCCTTTATTTACCCTGAGGCCAGAATCAGTCTCACAAAACACAGCTATTATAAAGAGCTTATAGATTGGAAACCCGACATAATTCATACACAGTGTGAATTTTCCACCTACCTTACAGCACGAAAAATAGCCCGAAAGCTTAATATTCCCATAGTACATACATACCACACAGTCTATGAAGACTATACCCATTATTTTTGTCCCAGTAAAAAATTGGGCAAGGCAATGGCGTCTACACTGACAAGAAGGCTTTTAAAGCCTGCCGATAAAATAATCGTGCCCACAGAAAAGGTTAAGGAACTTCTTGTTAAATACGGTGTAAATAAAGAAGTCTGTATTTTGCCTACTGGTATAGATACCGAAAAATTTGCAGAACCTCTTCCTGAGAATGAAAAAGGGGCTCTTAAGAAAAAATATAATATTCCCGAGGGGAATATTGTTATGCTTTTTTTGGGAAGACTGGCAAAGGAAAAAAACACAGGCGAACTAATTGAAAATTTCAAAGCACTTAACGCAAAAAAGCTGACTCTTCTTATTGTAGGAGGAGGTCCTTATTATAAGGAACTTAAAAAGGAAACCGAAAAAATCTGCGGCGGTATGTCGGTTATTTTTACGGGAATGGTTCCGCCTGATGAGGTGGGAAAGTATTATAAACTGGGAGATTTTTTCGTAAGTGCATCAACAAGCGAAACACAGGGGCTGACTTATGCCGAAGCCCTCGCAAACGGTCTTCCGTCTTTGTGCAAGAGAGACCCCTGTATTGACGGAGTTGTTATAGACAACTATAACGGCTTTCAGTATGAAACTGTTGAAGAGTTTAAAACCTATGCTAAAAAATTAGCGGAAGACAGTGCTTTCAGAAAACAGCTGTCGGAAAATGCTGTTAAAACGGCTGAAAAATTTTCAACACTGACTTTTGCAAAAATGGCGGAGAAAATATATGCCGAAACAATAAAAGAATATAAAAGCAAGCTATTATAATGAACTAAAGAGAGGAGATAACCAAGTATGAAGAAAAAAATCATATTAACCTCAGCCCTCGCCTTACTTATGAGTATAAGTATATCGGTGGCAGACAGACATATGGAACTTGACTACAGCGAAATAGAAAACAGCGATATAATAGTGCATAACGATATTGACTATATGCCGGTAAGGTCTGTAGCAGAGGCAATGGGCTTAAACGTAGAGTGGCAAAGTGAAACGAAAACAGTTGTTATTTCAAACGGCGGTCCTCTTTATATAACATTTTCAATAGGAGTAAACGGCTATACCTTTGCTAAAACAGCCCCTGTTCCCGATGCAGGCGAGCCTGTTCTGGTAAACGGCACAGCATATATCCCAGTTGAAACCTTTGAAGGGCTTATGGGCTATGATATTAAGGAAACCGAAAACGGCTACAACATAATTACAATATATAATGAACCGTAAAGCTTTGCAATAAATTTTGAAAAAAGGGCTGACCGACAACCGATGGGTAAAAAACCTGTCGGTCGCCGGTCAGCCTTTCGTATTTATAATTTTAAGAAATCTGTAGACTGATTATCAGTGTCTTCTCAGCTTTTTCCATATTGCGGCGGCGGCTCCGCCTATTAAAAGAAGATATGCCAAAGATAAAACAACAGGAAAGGCATTCCCCGAAAGCCACTGGCTTATGTTATATTTGCTGCTTATGTAAAATTCTCCCGAACTGCTGTCATTTTCCGCCGGTATTATATTTTCCGTTTCCGGTACGGATTCTGTGATTTTGTCGGTAATTATACCGTCAACTATATTATTAAACCGAGTAACTCCGTCGATAACAGAGTCGGTCGGTTTTAAGGAAACAGAAGAAGTTGTTTCAATTTCATCTGTACCGTCCGGTTTTGAAGAGCGCTTATCGGCAAAATCAGGAGCCTGTTCGTTTTTTTCAAAAAGAAGAGCAGTTTCAGTTTCATTAACTTTGGTTTTATCAAGTGGCGGCTCATCGGGAACAGCGGTTTTTTCCGAATCAGTTTCTTTCGGCTGAGGTTCATTTAAAACAATATCACCGACTGTTTTGTCTTCGTCTGTTCCGCCTGTTATTACAGAATTTCCGTCTTTGGGAACAAGAGGTACATCCCGGGAATTGTCTTTTCCGGTTTTGCCGTGAGAAAACTCACCTGTTCTGTTATCGTCCGACAAAGATAATTCAGATGATTCATCTTTGCCGAAATCGGATTCACTGCTTGAACGGTCGGAGTCAGGCTTAACCGGGTCATTTGCATAGTCGGGCAAAGCCCCCATGCCTACGGTTGTATTACGGGGATTTCCTATAATAACACCGTCTTCCTCTATCTTTATAAAAAAAACATTTATATTTTTTTTCATTATAACAGGGACGGAAGGCATAGCCTGTGTTTTCCTCAAGCAAAGCGGTTTTAATATAGAAACCGCTGTTTGTTATATAGGTTATATCTTCGGCACTTTGCCACTCTTCGTCCTGCGGTTTATATTCGATTATTATATTTTCCGTATCATCTATATTTTTTATCCACTGACACACAACCTCCGAACCGTTGTAATATACACAATCGGTATAAATACCGCTGTTTTCGTCAGTCAAAGATTCAAGCGTTACATATTCATCTTCACTGTCTTCCCCATCATCGGTAAGTTCGGCGGTTTCATCTGTTTCAGCCGTTTCTTCAGAAGTGCTTTCCTGCGTTTCATCTGTATCACATTCGCTGACTTCTTCGAAAACTTCTTCCCCGTTATATTCGGCATCTTCTTCATTTACTTCTTCATCATCTGAAAGCTCCCCGATTTCCTTCGATTCTTCCGTTTCAACTGTAAGGGCAGCCCCCGAAACAACAATATCGCCGGAGCCTTCCGACTGTTCCTCTGCCTGTACAAATATGTTTGCCGATAATGTCAAAACCGAAACTAAAATAAAGGCATACATTTTTTTGTTCATAATTTTCCCACTTCCTTTATTATATCACATAATTCTTAACTCTTTCGATTTACCCCTATTTTATTATATATCATAAGTATAAAAATTTCAACTTTTTTATTTTAAAATTAATAAATTTTAATAAGGTTTTTAATAAATATCAATGTATAAACGTATATAATCTCCGTACTGATTTAAGCTGTCTTTTCAAAATATATATTTACAAATTGTTCCTTTTTTGGTATAATATTTGCAGAATATATTGAAGGAGCGAGTAATAATCTTTGCAGACAAAGTCTGCGGACGAAACGGAGGAATATTATACACAAAAAAACAGCTGTTAAAATTATGCTTTCGACACTTATGCCGGCGATTTTAGTCGGGCTTTCAGCCTGCGGCAGCACAAGAGAACACGTTGAGCTTAACGCCGACGGAAACCCGGAAAGCATAAGCTTTATGGTTTCCACAATCATAAGACCTGAAAACGGACAACAGGAACTCTGTGACCAGTATGAAAAAAAACACAGACATAAAGCTTATAATCGAACAGCCGGAACACAACCAGTATTATGAAAAAGTGGGAATAACCTTTGCGGCGGAAGACCCTGCCGATATTATTGAGCTTGGTTCAACCTATTATCCTGCCTATGCCTCGGAGGGAATACTTTGGGATATGACAGACGCCTGGGAGTCTTCCGAGCTTAAAGCAAAAGGCATAGTCAACGAAAAATTTGTCGACAGCTTAAAGTATGATTCGGAATACGGAACAGACCGTCTTTACGGTTTCCCGAATCAGCGTGGAAACGGAACTATAACCTACGTTCGCAAGGACTGGATGGACGCACTGGGAATTGACACACCTCACAGCTATGAAGACTTTTTCAATATGTTTAAAGCCTTTAAAACAATAAACGAATGTGAGGTTGAAGATGCAAACGGAATAACATTTAAAGAAAAATATAAGGGCTTGGCAGTTTATCCTTTAACCGTTGCCGGACTTATAAACTCCGAATCTCCTTATGAAATCTATCTGAGAGAATTTTATCAGGACGCCCGCTCCGAAATCTATTATGACGAAGATCGGGAAAAATATGTTGACGGTGTTCTTGAGCCTGAAATGGAAGCCGCCCTTAACAGAATTCAGGAGGCTTGGGAGGCAGGTCTTATTGACCCTCAGTCTATTTCAAACAAAACATCTACCTGCCGTGATAAATTCTATGCCGGAGTTGTAGGCTGCTTTAACTACTGGGCGGGAACATGGTATAAAACCCTTGACAAAAACCTTAAAATGAAGGACGAAACCGCCGAGCTTATCCCTCTTGAATCCTTCGACAAGGAAAAAGCCTATTATATCAAACGTCCTGCAACGGCAGACGCAATTACAAACTACTGTGAATATCCCGAAAAGGTTTTCGAAAACTTCCTGCTTTACATACATGACGGCGGAGAAGGTCAGCTCCTCTTTACAAGGGGTGTTGAGGGTGTTCACTACGAAGTAACGGAAAGAGCCGAAGACGGAACAATTCTTAAAGCGAAAATGCTGCCTTCCTTATCCGACCCTTCTGTAGAAACGGACAAGAGTTTTTATGACGCAACCCTTGCCATAACCGAAGCCTACGACCCTGTTGAGGTTGACGAAAGAATAACAACTTCTATGGAAATATTCGATGCCAATTCAAAGCTGTATGACCTTCCCGTTCTTAACTCCGTTGTTGCGGAACAGCTGCCCGATATCGAGGTTGCAAAGCAGCAGCTTCTTTCAAACATTGTTATTGAAGATATGACGGTTGAAGAGGCTCTTGATGCTTACAAATCGGCTACGGAAAGACACCGGTCAATAATCCTTCAGGATCTTAACGGTTCGGAAGAATAATTCACACTTTTCACGAAAAGTTTAAAAATATTTTTAAATTGTTCTTGCATTGGGGCTTGTTTTGTGATATAATTTTATTTAGTAAGCGCTGATTTAAAGAAAATGAAAAAGAATTTTACGGAAAAACACTGCGCTCCACGCATAAAGAAAAGCTCGAAGGTATTGAAAAAGTCGCTTTTCTTTATAGCTCTTCCGCTTGATTTTTCCGCCGCTGACGCTAAAATTATTTTTCATCTTGAATTTATTCAGCATTTCCTTAATGTATCGAACAGCTGACGAATGAAGAAATTTTTGGGAGGTTTATAAATGGTTTTCAATATTTTATGCGTATTGATTTTGATTTCCTGTATAGGTGTTAATGTTTGTATCCTTATGCAGAATAAGAGAGCCGGCGGCTTTACGGGAAATGTTTCTGGTATGGGCGGTCAACAAACATATTGGGACAAAAACAAAGGCAAATCATTCGAAAAGAAACTTGAAAGATATACAATAATTATTTCCATAATTTTTGTAGTTCTTGCACTTATAAGCAATCTTATTTAAACTATAAAAGCTGTCTTTTTAAGGCGGCTTTTTATATTTTACAAAAACTCCCATGTACACTGTACACCACCATACTATAAAATCGGGGTAAAATAATTGTAAGTTTCGGTTTCAGCCGAAAAAAAAGAAGAAACAACGGGAAAGGACGATGTTAATGAAGGATTATAACGAAATTATAAAAACTCAGAAGGAGAAAATCGAGGAATTCATAAAAAGCCCCTTTTATACTGAATATCTGACGGAAGATGATATGGCGGCTTTTCTCGAAGTTCCTTCCGAAGACTTAAAGCTTTTCAGGTATATTATAAATGAGCTGTTAGACGAGGGAAAGCTGATTTTAACAAAAAAGAAAAAGCTTGCGCCGGCGTCAAAAGCAGGCTTTTATACAGGTGTTTTGAGAACAAACGAAAGCGGAAACGGCTTTGTGAAATGTGACGAGCTGCCCGAAGACGTATTTATCCCAAAGGAAAATTTAAACGGCGCCTGTCATTTGGACACTGTTCTTATTGCCGTGGGGATGTATAAAGGCCGCCCTGCCGGCTCTGTTCACAGGGTTTTAAAGCGTGAAATAGAATGTATAACAGGAATATATGTTACAAGGGCAAAGGGCGACTATGTTGTTCCCGACAACCACCGCCTTTTTAAGCGTGTGGCAATTAAAAACACCCGCAGAAACACCGACCTTAAAGACTGCAAGGTTGTTGTTAAAATTACTGAGCCGCCGAACCCTAAGAGAGTTGCCGGCGGAATTGTAACAGAGGTTTTGGGCAAGGCAGGAGATAAAGGTGTAGATGTTCTTTCGGTAATGGCAGGCTATAACATTCCCTCGGATTTTCCTCAAAATGTAAAAGATGCCGTAAAGAAGGTTCCCATGACGACAGAACGTGAGGACTTGACATACAGAGAGGATTTCAGACAGGTTCAAATGGTAACCATAGACGGAGAAGACGCAAAGGACCTTGATGATGCCGTATCATGTAAGAAACTGGCAAACGGTAATTTCGAACTTGGGGTTTATATTGCCGATGTAAGCCATTATGTAAAGGAAAATTCTGCCATAGACAAAGAAGCCTATAAAAGAGGCACAAGCACTTACCTTGCAGACAGGGTTATACCTATGCTCCCCAAGGAGCTTTCAAACGGAATCTGCTCCCTTAATCAGGGTGAAGACAGGCTGAGCCTTTGCTGTATTATGGAAATAAACGAAAAAGGAAAGGTTACAGACCACAGAACAGTTAAAGGCATTATAAATGTTGACAGAAGAATGACTTATACAGTTGTAAATGACCTTCTTGTAAACGAAAATTCCGAATATGCCGAAGAATATAAAGATTTTCTGCCTATGTTTAAGGATATGGAGGCTCTTCGAAATATTCTTTGGGATAAAAGACGAAACAGAGTTGCCATAGATTTTAATCTTGCGGAAACAAGGGTTATACTTGGTGATAACGGAAAGCCCGTTGACATTGTTCCCAGATACAGAAATATTGCCACAAGCATAATAGAAGAATTTATGATTGCCGCAAACGAAACCGTAGCAGAGGAGTTTTTCCACAGAGAAGTCCCCTTTATGTACAGAAGTCACGAAACTCCCGACGAGGAAAAATTCGAAATGCTTAAAAGCACTGTAGGGCAGTTGGGCTTTGTTGTAAAAGGCACAAGAAAAAGTTCAAAATCTCTCCAAAAATTAATTGACGAGGCTAAGGGCAGTCCCCGGGAAATGATGATTAATACCCTTGCCTTAAGAAGTATGCAGCAGGCAAGATATACGGGAGACGCTTTGGGTCATTACGGTCTTGCCTCAAGATACTACTGTCATTTTACCTCACCCATAAGGCGATATCCCGACCTTTTTATACACAGAATAATCTCCCTCTGCCTTGACGGTGAAGACTCCGATGAACTTCAGCGCCGCTATTCAAAGACACTTGAAGAAAAGGCAGGAATGTGTTCTGAAAACGAAAGAAGAGCCGAGGCAGCCGAAAGAGATTCCGTTGAAATGAAAAAGGTGGAATTTATGGCGGACAAGGTGGGAGAAACCTTTGAAGGAACAGTCAGCAGTGTTACCTCGTGGGGTGTTTACGTTCAGCTTGATAACACCGTTGAAGGAATGGTTTCTTACAAATCTATGCTTGACGACCATTACACCTTTAATGAAGAGGCTATGAGCTGTATGGGTGACAGAACCCACAAAACCTACACAATAGGCGATAAGGTCACAGTAATTTTGGAAAGAGCAGATGTTGAAATGCGCCGTCTTGACTTTGTGTTTGAAGAAAATGCAAAAGCGATGCAGGATCCGCCGAAACCGAAACAGACAAATCGAAAACCCAAACAGCGCAAGCAAAGAAAAAAGGGCAAAAAGGCGGCAAAAAGAAGATAGGCTGCGAAAAAGGAGAAGAGACAGAATGGAAATCACATACGAAAAAAGTAAATTATTATGAAACAGATAAAATGGGCGTTGTTCACCACGCAAACTATATTAAATATTTTGAAGAGGGAAGAGTTCATTTTCTTGACGAAACAGGCCTTAGCTATAAGCAACTTGAAGAAATGGGCATAATTATGCCCGTTCTTTCCGTTGAAACCTCCTACAAAACCTCAGCGGATTTTGAAGATGTCTTGGAAGTAAAAACAAGGCTTACAAAAACCTCGGCGGCAAAAGCCTTTTTTGCCTATGAAATCATAAACAAGAAAACAGGTCAAACAGTCTGCACAGGTTCCTCCGCCCATGGAATATTAAACAGAGAGTTTAAGCCTATGAACCTCAAAAGAGAATTTCCCGAAATATATAAACGTCTTTCGGAGCTTTCGGAAGGAAATGAGAAATGAAAAAAATCATAAAAAGAATTGCCCTTGTTATTGCCGCTGTTTTGGGGCTTGTCCTTATCATCGGTTTTTGTTTCGGAGTTAAACTGTTTGTTATAGGCGAGCCTGTAGGCAGCGGATCCAAGGGATTATTTTGCGACACTGTTTTAAGCGGTCAGACATTAAACCTTTATGTAAGCACAACAGGCTCTGCCGAGGCTTACAGAGGAATCAAGGTAAAGCAAAAAGATGATGCACTTTATGTAAAGGCAAGAAGGGTTTTGGTATCCTCTTTAGCCCGCAGCGGAGATTTTAATCTTTCCTTGGATATAGGAGGAATTAATAAAGTTTATTTGGGCGACAAGCTTATTTGGACGGAAGATGAAGAACCGGCAGAATAAAGGCCGGTTTTTTCTATGGGGTATTATAGAAATAAAAGTGAGATTATATCGAATAATTTTTTTCTAAAATTGCTGACAAATCAAGTTTGATATGATATAATATATTAGAATAACTATAAAACTCATGAGGAGGGGTTGTATGATAGAAAATATAAGCTATAAGGATAATACAGAAGCTAAAAAGTGGGAGGTTAAGCTGACGGGGGAAATAGATATTTTTAACTCTGACGATGTTAAAAGTGCCCTTCTCGAAATGCTTTCGGAAAAAGAACAAAATGTACATATAGATTGTAAGGAATTAAGCTATATAGACTCAACGGGGCTTTCCGCCCTTGTGGCAATTTTCAAAAAGGTTAAGGCATATTCGGGGGAGGTTGTGCTTAAAAACCTTTTGCCCAATGTTTTTAAGGTTATAAAAATAACTAACCTTGACAAACTGTTTATTATAGAGGGTGATGATAATGAATGAAACTTTAAGTAATGATAAAATCATTCTTTCACTTCCTTTAAACAGTGCATATATTTCCGCCGCAAGGCTTACTGCGTCTTCAATAGCCAACAGGCTTGGCTTTTCAACGGCAGAAATAGAAGACGTTAAGGCGGCGGTTTCCGAAGGATGTACTTTCATTATAAAGGAATTTGAAGAATATAAAGAAGAGCTTTTTAAAATCTCTTTCTTTACCGGAAATAAATCCCTTATTATAAATATAGAAATGGATAAACCCATAGAAAAGCTTGATGAAGAAAACATTTGTATTCTCATGATTAAAGCTCTTATGGACGAGGCTAATTTCACCACTAAGGGAAACAAAGATTTAACAATTGTTATGAAAAAGATCCGCAGAGAGCTTGATCTCTTTTAGCGGTCTTTCATCGTTCCGGGAGCAGGTGATAATTATGAAAACCTTTGAGGTTGTATTTTCAAGCGACATAAAACAAGTTAATAAAATTGTAAAAGGTGCTTTGGCTTACATAAGCGAAAACATACCTAAGGCCGACGCTGAGGAGCTTATGGAAATACGTCTGATTTTAAGCGAACTACTTTTTAACGCAATTATTCACGGAAACAAGAGTGATTCGGAAAAGCTTGTAAGACTTAAAATCGAAACAGACGGAAATATAATAAGCAGCGTTATAAGCGACGAAGGAAACGGTTTCGACTTCGGCCGCCTTTCCTATCAGAATGTCGAACCGTCTATAGACGAACACGGACGGGGTATTATGCTCGTTAAGGCTCTTGTTGACTCCTTTACCTATTCAAAAACCGGAAACAGGGTATTATTCAGCAAAAAGGTGGGAGTTCATGTATAAAATACTTATAGTAGACGATAATCCGGCTACACTTCTTGCTGTAACGACTTATCTCTCTTTGCATGATTATACTGTCTACTCTTCCACAACCTGCTCAAACGCTCTTACTAAAATTCCGAGAATTCAGCCCAATCTTATTGCCGCTGCCTCTCACCTTCCCGATATGTCCGGGTTCGATTTTTGCAGAACAATAAAAAGCGACCTTGAATACAAAGATATTCTTGTGCTTATGATTATTGACACAACATATCCCGGAGAAGAAGAAAAAGCCCTTTACGCAAACAGCGACGATTATTTAACAAGAGGCTTTACGGGTAAGATGCTTTTGTCAAAGCTGCGTTCTCTTTTCAGAATTAATGACCTTAACACATCTCTTAAAAACAGATATGCCGAGCTTGAAGAAGCCAACAAATATCTTGAGCTGCAAATTCAAATGGCTATGAAGGTTCAGCGCTCTATTATTAAAGATGTGGATATGACATATAAGAATATCCGGGTTAAAACAAAATATCTTCCGGCTCTTGCCATAGGGGGAGATTTCTTTAACGTCAGAGTTATTGACAAAAACCGTTTTGGAATAATTATAGGCGATGTTTCCGGTCACGGTATATCCGCCTCACTTCTGACAATTATGTTAAGTCAGGTTTTTGTTTCTTTCTGTCACGACATAGATATGCCCTCTACTCTTTTAAGGAAAATGAACGAGGCTTTTTACTCGGTTTTTGAAGATTCCGACAGCGATATGTATGCCTGTGTGTTTTACGCCATAATAGACATTAACAAAGGCGTTGTTACATATTCCAACTCGGGAGAAAGCTACCCCATTCTTATAAGTGAAAACGGCAAAAAGTCAATGGAGCTTGAAGTTGACGGAATTCCGGTGGGAATGCTTAAAGACGTCAGCTATGTTGACAAAAGTTTCGAATATAAAGAGGGAGATGTTCTCTTTTTCCACACAGATGGTTTGGGAGATTTTTATTATAAAAACGACAACAGCTTTTTTATGGAAAAGCTGAGATATTCCCTTATGGAAACAGTAAAAACCCATGATAAGGTTGAGGATATAATGACCTTAACGCTGAACACATTTTACAATGAAAAAGACAGTCATAAATATAAAAATGACGATGTAAGTGTAATAGTAGCTAAACTATAAAACGAAAGGACAGACAGAATATGAGAGAATTATGGAAACCGGGAACGGTTCTTTATCCCGTGCCCGTTGTTATGGTTTCCTGCGGAGATTTTGAAAAGGGCAAGAAAATATTCTTACCGTTGCGTGGACGGGAACAATACATTCCGACCCGGCTATGCTGCATATTTCCGTAAGACCTTCAAGATATTCTTATGATATTATAAAGAAAACAGGTGAATTTGCCGTAAATCTTCCCACAGAAGAACTTACCTACGCAACAGACTGGTGCGGAGTTAAATCCGGCAGAGATTTTGACAAGTTCAGGGAAATGAAACTGACAGCGGAAAAAGGCCGCTTTACAAACTGCCCTATTATTGCCGAAAGCCCCGTTGTTATAGAATGTAAGGTTAAAGACATTATCCCTCTGGGCAGCCACGATATGTTTTTAGGCGAAATAAAGGGCGTTTCCGTTGACTCCGCATATATGGATAAAAGCGGAAAATTTTGCTATGAAGACACTAAGCCCGTTTGCTATTCTCACGGAGAATATTACGGCTTAGGCAAATATCTGGGAAAATTCGGATATTCTGTTAAGAAAAAATAATTTTCACATAATAAAAATATTTCACAGCCAAGAGGAAGGCTTGCCCCTCCTCTTATATATTATACAATATTTGCAATTTGTCATTCTTTACTATTTTTTAAACACAAACAAATATTCGTGGGCAATCAAAAGAAAATTATATTTTATGC
>JAJQBF010000196.1 GCA_021203425.1 Clostridiales bacterium
CCCGCGGCTTTGGGGCAAAATTTTTGCTGTTTATTGGGCGCCCCGCGGGTGGTTTTTCCGCCAAAAATTTTTTTATAAAACTATAAAACACCTATGTTTCTCACTAAAACCCCACGGCTGAACTGTTACAAAAAATTTCTTTGTATTGAATTATTCATCATTTCCTTAATTGACATAATAATATAAATGTGGTAAAATGTTTTTCTGATATAAGGGCAGGGCTTTCGGGCGCTGTTCAGAGAAATGTTTATTTGGAAGAATGATAAGGAGAATTTGAAATGAGAGAATATTCACCTAAAGATATTGAGAAAAAGTGGCAGGATATATGGGAAAAGAATGAGGCCTTTAAGACTTCCGAAGACTATTCAAAGCCCAAATATTATGCCCTTGTTGAGTTTCCCTACCCCTCGGGTCAGGGTCTTCACGTAGGTCACCCCCGCCCCTATACGGCTCTTGATATTATATCGAGAAAAAGACGTATGCAGGGCTATAACGTGCTTTTCCCCATGGGCTGGGACGCTTTCGGTCTGCCTACGGAAAACTACGCTATTGCAAATAAAATCCACCCCAGAATCGTTACTGAAAACAATGTTCACAGGTTTAAAAACCAGCTTAAAAGTATAGGCTATTCCTTCGACTGGTCAAAGGAAATCAATACAACCGACCCCGAATATTATAAATGGACACAGTGGATTTTCTTAAAACTTTTTAAGAAAGGTCTTGCATATAAGAGTGAGATGCCCATTAACTGGTGTACAGGCTGCAAGGTTGGGTTAGCTAATGAAGAGGTTGTAAACGGTGTCTGCGAGCGCTGCGGTTCTCCTGTTGTAAGAAAGGTTAAGAGCCAGTGGATGCTTAAGATTACAGCCTATGCCGACAGGCTTATTAAGGATTTGGATCAGGTTGACTATGTTGAAAAAATAAAGACATCACAGAAAAACTGGATAGGTCGCTCAGAGGGCGCTGAGGTTGACTTTAAGCTTAAGGATTTAGACGAAACCCTTACTGTTTACACAACCCGTCCCGATACGCTTTTCGGCGCTACCTATATGGTAATTTCTCCCGAACATCCCCTTATTGACAAATATAAGGATATTATAGAGAACTATGACGAGGCTGTTGCCTACAGAAACGAAGCCGCTAAAAAGTCGGATTTTGAAAGAACTGAGCTTGTTAAGGAAAAGACAGGTGTTGAAATAAAGGGAATTAAGGCAATTAACCCCGTAAACGGAAAGGAAATTCCCGTTTGGATTTCCGACTATGTTCTTATGTCCTACGGAACAGGGGCAATTATGGCAGTTCCGGCTCATGACGAGCGTGACTGGGATTTTGCAAAGAAATTCAACCTGCTCATAATCGAGGTTGTAGCCGGCGGCGGAAATGTTCAGGAAAAGGTTTTCACAGACGTAAACACAGGTATTCTTGTAAACTCAGACTTCTTAAACGGTCTTGAGGTTAAAGCCGCAAAGGCAAAGATGATTGAAAAGCTTGAAGAAAAAGGCATTGGCCGTAAGAAAGTAAACTTTAAGCTGAGAGACTGGGTTTTCTCACGTCAGAGATATTGGGGCGAGCCTATTCCCATCGTACACTGTGACAAGTGCGGCTATGTTCCCATTCCCGAAGAAGAACTGCCTCTTATGCTGCCCGAGGTTGAAAGCTATATGCCTACAGATACAGGTGAGTCGCCTCTTGCTGCTATGACAGACTGGGTAAACACAACCTGTCCCTGCTGCTGCGGTCCGGCTAAGAGAGAAACAGACACATTGCCTCAGTGGGCAGGCTCATCATGGTATTTCTTAAGATATACCGACCCCCACAATCACGATGCACTTGCAAGTAAGGAAGCACTTGAATATTGGACACCTGTTGACTGGTATAACGGCGGTATGGAGCACACAACCCTCCACCTTCTCTATTCACGTTTTTGGCATAAATTCCTCTATGATATAGGGGTTGTTCCCACAGCGGAACCTTACAAGAAGAGAACCTCACATGGTATGATTTTGGGCGAAAACGGGGAGAAGATGTCAAAATCAAGAGGAAACGTTGTAAACCCCGACGATATTATAAATGAATTCGGCGCCGACACACTGAGAACCTATGAAATGTTTATAGGTGCTTTCGATATGGCGGCAAGCTGGTCGCAAAACGGTGTTAAGGGTGTAAGAAGATTCCTTGACAGAGTTTGGAAACTTCAGGAATTCCTCGTTGAAGGCGACGAATATTCGAAGGAATTCGAAACAAAGATGCACCAGACAATTAAGAAGGTTTCTTATGACTATGAAAATCTTAAATTCAATACGGCTATAGCTGCCCTTATGGCACTGCTTAACGATTTTTATGCTGCTAAGCGTATAAATAAGGCTGAATTTAAGACATATATAACACTTCTTAACCCCGTAGCGTCACATATAACAGAAGAGCTTTGGGAAATTGCCGGTTTTGATGGCTATCTCTATGAAACAACCTGGCCTGAATATGACGAGGCTAAGACAATTGAACAGACTGTTGAAATCGCCGTAACCGTAAACGGCAAGGTTAGGGGCAAGGTAACAATAGCACTGGGTGAAGACGAGGCAAGCGTAAAGGAAAAGGCTCACGCCGAAGCCGGAGTTAAAAAATTCCTTGAGGGAAAGAAT
>JAJQBF010000189.1 GCA_021203425.1 Clostridiales bacterium
ACATTATATAGTATAATTTTTATTTTTACAAGAGAAATGATAAAAAATTCAAAATAAATATTTCGGTATTTCGGCTGTCAGTATCACCTATCATAAAAATTTTTTGTGATAAATTCGGAAATATTTTAAATTTATACTGATAATTTTTTATTTTTGTGGTATAATGCCCTTAATACTGCAGTTTTAAGGAAAAGTAAATACACAAACAACATATGTGAGAAATCACTAATAAATAATAAGGGGTTTTGTTATGAAATACGGATATGTCAGATGCGCCGCAGTAAGTCCTAAGGTTAAAGTGGCAGACACTGTTTATAACACCTGTCAAATTATAAAAGAGGTAGAAAAAGCCGACAAAAAAGGTGTTTTCGGGCTTGTTTTTCCCGAACTTTGTATAACGGGCTATACCTGCGGAGATTTGTTTTTACAGAGAACTCTTCTGGAAGGGGCGTTGGACGGTCTTTTCAAAATCAAAGAGGCAAGTACGGAGCTTACTCCGGTAATTATTGTCAGTCTGCCTTTTGCCTTTAAGGGCTGTCTTTACAATACGGCGGCGGTAATCTGCGGCGGAGAAATTTTGGGGCTTGTTCCGAAAACATATATACCGAATTACAATGAATTTTATGAAAAAAGATATTTTGAAAGCGCTTTTGAGGGAATTTCGACAGCTGACATAAGGGGCGAAGAAGTGCCCTTCGGCACAAATTTGATTTTCACCCCCGAGGGCTGTGAAAACGCATCTTTTGCAATTGAAATATGTGAGGATTTGTGGGCAGCTGTTCCTCCTTCTTCATATCACGCTTTAGCCGGAGCTGATATTATATTTAATCCTTCCGCCGGAAACGAAATAACGGGAAAGTCGGCCTACAGACGTGATTTGGTTAAAAACCAGTCTGCAAGGCTTATAAGCGGCTATGTTTATACCTGCGCCGGTGAGGGAGAATCCACAACCGACGTTGTATATTCCGGACACAACCTTATCTGTGAAAACGGAAGAATTATAAGGGAAAACAATATTTTCGAAAAGGGTATGATAATAGGGGATATAGACACAGGTCTTCTGGATACGGAAAGGCGAAGAAACACAACCTTTGAAACTTACACAGGGAATTATGAATATATAACCTTCCCTTATATGTGGGCTGAAAATGACGGTCTTCTTCGAGAAATCGACCCTATGCCTTTTGTGCCTCACGATGAAGAAAAACGTGAGGAAAGATGTCGGGAGATTATCGCCATACAGGCTATGGGGCTTAAAAAACGTCTTGAACACGTGGGAGTTAAAAATGTTGTAATCGGTGTTTCCGGCGGTCTTGACTCTACATACGCTCTTCTTATAACCGTTGAGGCGTTCAGACTTGCCGGTCTTGACACAAAAGGAATTCAGACAGTAACTATGCCCTGTTTCGGAACTTCGGAGAGAACACATAAAAATGCTCTTGACCTCTGCCGTGTTTTGGGTACAAGCTTTAAAGAAATAAAAATAGGCGATGCCGTTAAAAAGCATTTTGAGGATATAGGTCATAACGAGGAAATTCACGATTTAACCTATGAAAATTCACAGGCAAGAGAAAGAACACAGGTTCTTATGGATTTGGCATCAAGATATAACGGCTTTGTTATAGGAACGGGAGATCTGTCGGAGCTTGCACTGGGCTTTGCCACATATAACGGCGACCATATGTCGATGTATAATGTAAACTGCTCAATTCCCAAAACACTTATAAGATACCTTATAAAATATTTTGCTGATTTCGGCGGCGGTGAGCTTAAAGATATACTTTATGATATACTTGATACCCCCGTATCGCCGGAACTTCTTCCTCCCGACAAGGAGGGTCTTATTTCACAGGTGACGGAAGATATTGTAGGACCTTATGAACTTCACGATTACTTCCTCTACTGTATGATGAGACTGGGCTTTGAGCCGGAAAAGATTTTTTATACGGCAAAAATTGCCTTTAAGGATAAATATGATGATAAAACAATTATGAAATGGCTTAAGAAATTCTATTACAGATTTTTTGCACAGCAGTATAAGCGCTCTGCAATACCCGACGGCCCCAAGGTAGGCTCTGTTTCATTAAGCCCCCGGGGGGATTGGAGAATGCCCAGCGATGCCTGTGTTAGTTTGTGGATTTCACGTCTTGAGGAAATTATAATTTAAATAAAATTAGAAGAAAGACATTAAACCGCATATAATAAATTATTTCCGTATAGATCTCCCTCTTTGAGGGGAGATGTCACACGACAGTGTGACAGAGAGGTGATGAGGTTTGACACGTCCGAACTTCACGGTAATTGCGCTGCGGCAATTACGTTTACGGATTTTTATTGACAATACCACCCAAAGCGGTTATTATATATAATAGAAAAGAGGGATGTTAAATGAGTAAAAAGGTTGCAGCCGTTATTTTCGGAGGCAAAAGCTCCGAACATGAGATTTCAAAAATATCGGCAACTTTCATAATGAGAAATATGTCGGAAGATAAATACAGATATATTCCGATTTATATAACAAAAAACGGAGAATGGAAACTGTATGACGGCTCTATAGACAATATAGTAAGCGGAAACTGGGAAAGCTATGCCGCAACTTGTATATTAAGCCCCAGTACGGAGCATAAAGGTCTTTTCAGAATTGTAGGCGACAAAATAAAAAATATACCCGTTGATGTAATCTTCCCTGTTCTTCACGGAAAGGGCGGCGAAGACGGAACAATTCAGGGGCTTTTTGAAATGGCGGGAATTCCCTATGTGGGCTGCGGTGTTTTGTCCTCTGCTGTTTCAATGGACAAATCCTATACAAAGATAATTGCCGAAAAGGCGGGAATTCCACAGGCAAAATATGTTGTTACACACAGCTACGAGCTTGATAATATGGAAAAAACTCTTGACGAAATAGAAGAAAAGCTGGGTTATCCCTGCTTTATAAAGCCTTCAAGGGCAGGCTCCTCAGTAGGAGTTTCAAAGGCACACAACAGAGAAGAGGCAAAAGAGGGAATTCTCCTTGCGGCCGATAATGATATGACAATAGTTATTGAAGAATTTATTTCCGGAAGAGAGGTTGAAACCGCTGTTTTGGGAAATATTGATATTCAGGTGAGCTGTGTAGGAGAGGTTCTTGCGGCTGACGAATTTTATTCATTTGACGCAAAATATAACAATAAAGAGTCAAAGACGGTTATGCCGGCTGATTTACCCGAAGAAACCTCGGAGAAAATAAGAGAATATGCCGGAAGGGTTTACAAGGCGCTTGACTGCCGTGGTTTATCGAGAGTTGACTTCTTTGTAAAAGCCGGCGGAGATATTATTTTTAATGAAATAAACACTCTTCCGGGCTTTACACCAATAAGTATGTACCCTATGCTTTTTAAAACAGTAGGTATAGACACAGCGGAGCTTATTGATAAGCTTATAGAAACAGCCCTGTCGGGGGAGGAAAGATAAAAATGGATAAACGTCCCATAGGTATTTTCGACTCGGGGGTTGGGGGTCTTACTGTTGTTAAACAGGTTATAAAGGCTATGCCCGGGGAAGATACCGTATATTTCGGAGACACTGCAAGAGTTCCCTACGGTTCAAAATCAAAGGAAACGGTAACGGAGTTTTCCCGTCAGATAATGAGGTTTTTGCTTAAGCAAGACGTAAAAGCCGTTATAATTGCCTGCAACACAGTCAGTTCCAACAGCTATCATGATTTAGAGACGGAATTTGACATTCCCATAATTGAAGTTGTTTCCCCCGGGGTTGAAAGCTGTCTTGCGGTTACAAAAACAAACAGAGTAGGTGTAATAGGCACAGCCGCCACAATAAAAAGCGGTGCCTACGAACACCGCCTTAAGGCGGCAAGACCCGAAATTCAGGTTTTTCAGAAATCCTGTCCTCTTTTTGTGCCTTTGGCAGAGGAGGGCTTTACGGAAAACGACATTGCCAAGCTTACGGTAAAAACATATTTAAAGGAACTTAAGGATAAGAACATAGATTCCCTTATTTTAGGCTGCACTCACTACCCCATGCTTAAAAAAACCATAGGTGAATATATGGGTGAAGAGGTTAAAATTGTCGATCCGGCTACGGAAACCGCTCATAAAATGAAAGACTTTCTCGAAAGCCGAAATATGACAAGCGGAAAGGAAAAGGGCAGCCATATATTCTACTGCAGCGACAACTGCAGCCAGTTTAATATGATATGCAATAAAAATTTGGAAATACAGTGCAGAGTGCACAAGGAAAATGCCGAGAGATATTAATCAAACTTAAAACGATGATAAATAAGGTGTGTATATGAGAACAGTCAAATTTGAAGATATAAAAGAGGCTGTGGCAAAGCTTTGCATACAGTCTAACTGTATATTAAATGATGATATTAACAATTGCTTTGATGAATATTTGAAAGCCGAAGAGTCGGAGGTTGCCGTCGATATACTTAAAAACCTTAAAAAGAATGCTGAAACAGCCGAAAAGAAAATGATGCCCATATGTCAGGATACGGGTATGGCTGTTGTTTTTGTTGAAATAGGTCAGGAGGTATATATTGAAGGCGGCTTGCTTACGGACGCCGTAAACGAAGGCGTCAGAAAGGGCTATGTTGAAGGATATTTGAGAAAATCCGTTGTTTATGACCCTATAATTAAAAGAATAAACACAAAGGACAATACCCCGGCAATTATACACTATAACATAGTTAAGGGCGACAGGCTGAAAATAACCGTTGCGCCTAAGGGTTTCGGTTCTGAAAATATGTCAAGAATATATATGCTTAAGCCCTCCGACGGAAGAGAAGGGGTAATTGACTGCGTTTTAAAAACAATTAAAGAGGCCGGCTCAAACCCCTGTCCACCTATGATAGTGGGTATAGGTTTAGGGGGCAACTTCGAATACAGCGCATATTTAGCAAAAAAAGCCCTTTTAAGACCTGTAGGGATAAACTCCGAAAAGGAATATTTAAAAGAAATCGAAAAAGAGGTTTTGGATAAAGCCAATAAAACGGGCATAGGTCCTCAGGGCTTAGGCGGAAGAACCACAATTCTCTGGGCGGCCGCCGAAGACTACCCCACCCATATAGCCGGTATGCCCGTTGCCGTAAATATAAGCTGTCACGTAACAAGACACGGCGAAGTTATATTGTAAAGGAGCGTACAAAAATGAATGTTGATTTAAACACACCTGTTACAAGAGAAAAGGCAAGAAGTCTTAAAGCCGGAGATATTGTTAAAATAACGGGAATAATTTATACAGCAAGAGATGCGGCACATAAAAGAATGTTGGAAAACAGGGAAAAAGAGGGTTTTCCCATAGATATAAAGGATTGTACTATTTATTTCGCCGGTCCTTCACCGGCAAAACCCGGAGAGCCTGTTGGGGCAATAGGACCTACCACAAGCTACAGAATGGATAAATATTCTCCGGATATGATAAAATACGGCGAAACGGTTATGATAGGAAAGGGCAAGAGAAGTCCCGAAGTTATAGAGGCTATGAAGAAATACGGCTGTGTATACATAGGGGCAATAGGCGGCGCCGGCGCTTTGCTTGCCTCACACGTTTTGGAATGTGAAACGGTTGCCTATGAGGATTTGGGCGCCGAGGCAGTTCACAGGCTTAAGGTTAAAGACTTTCCGGGAATTGTGGTTATAGACGCAGAGGGAAACAATCTTTACGAAACAGAACCGCCTAAATACAGGAAAGATTAAGGTGAGTATATGCTTAAAGGAAAAAATATAGTTATAGGCTTAACAGGTTCAGTTGCCGTCTATAAAATATGCGAGCTTATAAGACTTCTTGTAAAAGCTGGCTGTAATGTAGACACAATTATGACGGAAAGTGCGGCGAAGTTTATAAATCCTTATCTTATAGAGGAACTTTCGCAAAACAAGTGCATCACCGACACTTTTGAAAGAGTGGCGGAGTTTGACGTTAAGCATATTTCTCTTGCAAACAAGGCGGATATGTTTGTAGTTGCTCCGGCAACCGCAAATGTTGTGGGCAAAATAGCAAACGGTATTGCCGATGATATGCTTACAACAACAATTATGGCGACAAAAGCCCCTAAAATGATAGCTCCGGCTATGAACCCCAACATGTATTCAAACCCCATATTCCAAAACAATTTAAAAAGACTTTCTGAATATGAGGACTATATAATTCTTCCCACAGGTGAGGGTGAAATGACCTGCGGCGATTTCGGCAGCGGCAGAATGTTAGAGCCTAAGGAGATATTTGCTCGAATTAAAAGAGAGCTTTCATATGAAAAAATATTGAAAGGCAAAAGGGTCTTGGTTACCTGCGGAGCAACAATGGAAGATATCGACCCCGTAAGGTTTATAACAAACCATTCCAGCGGAAAAATGGGCTTTGCCATAGCCGAAACGGCGGTTTCTATGGGGGCGGAGGTAACTCTTATAAAGGGAAACACAACGGCTGAAATGCCCTATGGGCTTAATGTTATAAATGTTAAGTCTGCGGCTGATATGTTTGAGGCTGTTAAGGCAAATTATAAAAATGCGGATTATATTTTTAAAGCCGCTGCCGTAGCTGATTATACCCCCAAGGAAAAAGCTCTTAATAAGATTAAAAAAGCCGACGGAAATTTATCGATTGAACTTAAGCGAACCGATGATATTCTTAAGTTTTTGGGTGAAAACCGCAAAGAGGGAACAAAAATCTGCGGCTTTTCAATGGAAACGGAAGATTTAATTAAAAACAGCAGCAAAAAGCTGACATCAAAAAACGTAGATATGATAGCCGCAAACAGTATAGCAAATAAAGACAGCGGTTTCGGAACGGACACAAACAGAATTACGATTATTACTGAAAACGGCAATAAAGAACTTCCGCTTATGACAAAGGAAGAATGTGCTTGTGAAATAATAAAAACTCTGACAGAAATGTAACAAAAGTATTGTAAAAGCCTTCGTTTTTATGCTATAATTAAAGCATTAAGGAAATGATGAAAATTTGAAGAATATCATTCCTAATTTTGAGAACGGAGGTTTTTTATATGAAGGAAAAGCTTTATACCATACCCGTAACAGAGACCTTTCAGTCAGACTGTGACTGCCCTCTTTGCGCAATACACGATAAATTAGACAAGGAAGCAACCGACTATATAATGGGTCCTTCTTATATGGAAGGGGATATTCGTATGGAAACAAACAAGATTGGTTTCTGTAAGGAGCATTATGACAAAATGTATCATATGCAGAACCGTCTCGGTCTTGCCCTTATGTGCGACACTCATATTCAGGAAATTATAAAACAGCTTGAGGTAGGAAGTGCATCTCTTAAAGAGGACAAAAAAAGCTTTTTCTCGAAAGGCTCAAAGGAAAAGCCGGAACTTTTGTCTTTCCTTGCCAATATATCCGACAACTGTTATATATGCAATAAAATAAAGGGCAATTTTGACAGATATATTGACACTATTTTTTATCTTTGGGAAAAAGAACCTTCTTTCAGAGAACTTGTAAATAAGTCAAGGGGCTTTTGTTTTGAACATTTTACTCTTCTTCTTGACAAGGGAAAGGAAAATCTTTCAAAGGGAAGCTATGCCGACCTTGTTGACGCCGTTGTTCCCAAGGAGCTTGAGGTTTTAAAGGCACTTGAAAAAGATGTAGCTTGGTTTATAGACAAAAATGACTATCGTCACAAAGATGCCCCGTGGGGAACGGCAAAGGATTCTGTTGAAAGGGCTGTTAAGCTGCTTTCGGCTTTAAAGGTTGAATGATATTATGACATTTCAGGATTTAAGTACAAAAAAGAAAATAGAACATATATGGATATATTACAGAGTTCATATGGGGCTTACCCTTTTGGTTGTTGTTATATTGGTATCATGGATTTACAATGCTAAATTCAAGCTCCATAAGGATCTCTACTCTGGTGTGGCTATTCTAAGCTATCACCTTCCCGATGACTATACAGATACACTTTATGACAAAATAAATTCCCGTTTGGGGCTTACCGACACAAACAGCGAGGTAACCATAAATTATTTTTACGACGATGAAAGCGAAGTTGATTTTATGGCGTCTATGCTTGAAAAGTTTGCGGCTATGCTTTTAACCGGCGATGTCAACATAATGATTATGGATAAAGACAGTATGGCAGAATATGCCGCTGAAGATTATCTTTTGGATCTTTCAACGGTTTATTCGGAAGAAGAGCTTAAACAGATGGAAGAAGAGGGTCTTCTTTTAAGCTCCGAAAGTGAGCTTGTGCCCGAAGGAAAATATTATGCAATCTGTCTTAAAAATTCTGCGCTTATGGCGGAACTTCCGAATTATGACGAGGAAGAAAATTATATAGGTATATTCGGGGCGGTTGAAGATGCCGAAAAGCCGAAAGATGTTGTTGATATTCTTATATCTGCTCAAAAGACAGAACTTCTTCCGGCTGTTCAGGCTGACTCATGACGATATGGAAACCACATCAAAGCTTATGAAAAAGCTTAATAAGGAATTTTATTTAAGAGACACTCATACAGTTGCAAAAGAGCTTTTGGGGAAATATTTGGTTTACGGCGAAACTGTTGTTAAAATTACGGAAACGGAAAGTTATATAGGAGCAATTGACAAAGCCTGTCATGCTTACGGCGGCAGAAGAACCAAGCGAACGGAAATTCTGTATGCGGAAGGCGGAATTTTCTACATCTATCTTATTTACGGTATGTACTGTTGTCTTAATGTTATAACCGAAAGAAAAGATTATGCAAGCGGCGTTCTCATAAGAGGAGCCGAGGCTGTCAGAGGCACAGATATTATAAGCCGAAACAGATACGGAAAAGATTTTTCGAAACTGACTTCTTATCAGAGAAAAAATCTTTTAAACGGTCCCGGCAAGGTTTGTATGGGTTTGGGTATAAACAGAGAGCAAAACGGCATATCCTGTCTTTCGGAAGACTTCTATATTGCCGAAGGGGAAAAAATTAAACTTCCGGATATAAAAATCGGAAAAAGAATAGGAATTGACTATGCCGAAGAAGCCAAGGATTTTCTTTGGCGCTATTACGTACTATAAAAACGTTGTCGATAGACAGACAGATGGGCAAACAAGGTTTGCACAAATGGCTGTATATCAGACAACCTCCCCTGTATGAACAGCGTAGGACGATAGTCCGGAGCAGTGAATACAGGACCGATAGGAACCCGAAAGATGTCGGGCGGCGAAGCCGGTTTTGCGTCAGCAAAACTTCTAATGCGAGAGTGCGTCAAGCACGGAGCAATCGTGGCTTTTATAGTATGGTGGTATACGATGTATATATAAGTTTATAAGGAATGTGTTTATAATGGAAAATATAGGAATTATGGGGGGAACCTTCGACCCTATCCACTTGGGTCATCTTGCTTTGGCGGAGGCCGTAAGAGATGAGCTTGATTTGGACAAGGTTATATTCGTTCCTACAGGAGAACCGCCCCACAAGGACAATGAAAATTTAGGCAGCGGCGAAGACAGGTTTTATATGACTGTTTTAGCCTGTAAGGGCAACCCCTATTTTGAAGTATCGAGAATAGAGCTTGACAGAGAAGGAATAACCTACTCTGTAGACACAGTGAAAGCCCTTAAGGAGCTTTATCCGGCTGACACGAAATTTTATTTTATTTTGGGGGCTGACTCCCTTATGGAGCTTGAAAACTGGAGAGAGCCTAAAACCCTTATGTCTCTTTGCAGCTTTACCGCCGTAGGAAGACCGGGCTTTAAGGGCAAAAAAGTCGAATCCCAAATTAAAAAGCTCAGGGAAAAATATAAAGCCGATATCGTATATGTAGAGGGTATAAGACTTGAAATTTCTTCTACTGATATAAGAACCAAAATAGCCTCGGGAAAATCGGTAAGATACATCATTCCCGAAAGTATTTCGGAATATATAGAAAATAAAGGTCTTTACGGATTTAAGCCGGAGTTTTACCCCGAAATGGGGGTTTTTAAGAAAAAGCTCAAAAAAGAGCTTAAGCCCGGCAGATATATTCACACTTTAGGCGTTGCGGAAGAGGCTGTAAAACTTGCGGAAATATTCGGAGAGGATAAACACAAGGCTTATACTGCCGGGCTGCTCCATGACTGTGCAAAAAACTTTGATACTAAAAGGACATTTAAGTTCTGTGAGGAATACAAAGTTGCCCTAGACAATATTTTAAGGGAACAGCCCGACCTTATACACAGCTTTTTGGGGGCGGCTGTTGCCGAACACGAATACGGAATTAAAGACGGTGACACGCTGAATGCCATACGTTATCACACAACAGGCAGAGCGGATATGAGCAGACTTGAAGAAATTGTCTATTTAGCGGATATGACAGAGCCTAACAGGACTTTTTATGAGGGTCTTGACAAAATAAGGGAATTGTCTTATCATAATTTAAAAGAGGCAGTTGCCGAGGCATTGAAACAGACAATTAATTTTAACAGGGAAAAGGGCAGAATTGTTCACCCTCTTTCTCTTGAGGCATTCGAATTTTACAAACAATTTTTACGGGAGGAAATAATTTGAGTAAAGAAAAGATTTTAGAAGGTGTAAAGGCGGCTGTTGCTGCCCTTAACGATAAGCAGGCTATAGACGTTGTTGTATTAAAAATAAGAGATTTGTCACCTATAGCAGACTATTTTATTATTGCCAGTGCAAAAAATCCAAATCAGCTTAAAGCTATGACAGACAGCGTAGAAGAGGCGGTTTACAAAGCAGGTATTCATAAAATAGGCACTGAAGGGGTAGGAAACAAAAATTGGATACAGCATGATTTTAATGATATTGTTGTACATCTTTTCGACAAGGAAAGCAGAGAATTTTATGACCTTGAAAGAATTTGGGCAGACGCCGAAAGAGTAGAGGTTTAAGGGGTTTTTGAAATGTATGGTTTCTGTTTGAAGGGTGAACAGATAAAATTATTTATGAATGAATTTTTAAAAGGGGAAACCTTCGATGGCTTTATTGTAAAGCATATGGAGGTTTTTTCCGTTGCAAAATTTGAAACAGACGGAAGAATAAACCCGGACTATCTTAAAGAGGACGAAAAGCGAACACACTGCTTTTGGAGGGAGCTGCGTCCTCTTGCTTTTGGACTTATAAAGGGTAAAATAAAGCCTAAGGTTTTTAAAACGGTCTTGGCGCTGAGCGAAGATAAGGCACAAATTTTATCCGAAAATGCCGCATCTATGCATATAACCGTTACCTTTGAAAACGACAGAATAATTTTTCTGACGGGTACGTCTCAGAAAAACTTTTCTCTGAATAAAGACACCGATGCGGCGTGGGAAGGCTACATAAAAAAATTTTTTAAAGTTCATGGCTTTATTTGTGAAACTTTGGAATAAATTCAGCGTATATATTTAAGACAAGTTGATAAAACAAAACCAAACCAATGATTAAAAAAGAAGGAAGTTGATAACTATGGAAAGGGGAAACCTTTCGATTAACAGCGAAAATTTACTGCCTGTAATTAAAAAATGGCTTTATTCGGACACAGACATATTTTTAAGAGAGCTTGTTTCAAACGGCTGTGATGCCGTAAACAAACATAAAAAGCTGGTGTCTATGGGAGAGGCGGCAGCCGATGAGGGCGCTTATAAAATCACAGTTTCTCTTGACAAGGAAAACAGCACAATAACCGTTTCCGACAACGGCTTAGGTATGACAGAGGACGAGGTTAAGGAATATATTAATCAGATTGCTTTTTCTGGCGCAAACTCTTTTATAGAACAATATAAAGACAAAATCGGCAGCGAAAATGACATTATAGGTCACTTCGGCTTAGGATTTTATTCAGCCTTTATGGTAGCCGAAAGGGTTGAAATTCAAACACTTTCATATATTGAGGGGGCAAAACCCTGTCACTGGAGCTGTGACGGCGGCATAGAGTTTGAAATCGACGACGGAATAAGGGCTGAGAGAGGAACGGACATAATTCTTCATATAGGGGAAGACAGCAAGGAATTTTTAAGCCCTTATAAAATTAAGGAAATACTTACAAAATATTGTTACTTTATGCCTGTAGAAATTTATTTTGAAGATATGGACGAACTTCGCAAGGGAGAGGCTGAAGTCGTTACCGAAGAAATAAAGG
Source organism: Clostridiales bacterium (assembly GCA_021203425.1). GTDB lineage: Bacteria > Bacillota > Clostridia > Lachnospirales > CAG-274 > JAJQCI01. The sequence continues at coordinate 12,060 of JAJQBF010000189.1, forward strand.
AACAGGGAGCAGAGGAAAAGGAAAAGCCTAAGCCCGTAAACGATGTTGCGCCTTTATGGCTTAAAAACCCCTCAGACTGTACAGACGAGGAATACAAGGAATTTTACCACAAGGTTTTCACAGACTTTAACGACCCTCTTTTCTGGATTCACTTAAATATGGACTATCCCTTTAAGCTTAAAGGTATACTTTATTTCCCCAAGCTCAGAAGAGAGCTTGACGCAATAGAAGGTCAGGTAAAGCTGTATAACAATCAGGTGTTTATTGCCGATAACATAAAAGAGGTTATACCGGAGTTTCTCCTTCTCTTAAAGGGAACAATCGACTGCTCCGACCTGCCTCTTAACGTAAGCAGGAGCTTTTTGCAGAATGACGGCTACGTAGGCAAGATTTCCAAATATATTGTTAAAAAGGTTGCCGATAAACTTAATTCACTTTTCAAGAAGGAAAGAGAGACTTACGAAAATTGTTGGGAAGACATAAACACATTTATAAAATACGGCTGTGCTCGTGACGAAGACTTTTATGAAAAGGTAAAGAATTCTCTTATTTATAAATCCATAAACGGCGGTTATAAAACACTTCAGGAATATCTTACGGCAAATGAATCCAAAACAGAAAAGAAGGTATTTTATGTAAGTGACGAACAACAGCAGGCTCAGTATATAAATATGTTTAAAGAAAACGACCTCGAGGCTGTTGTTCTTGCAAACCAGATTGACGTTCCTTTCGTTAATTATATGGAAATGTATAATGAGAGCGTCAAGTTTATGAGAATAGACTCCGACATAAATGATGTTATAAAGTCGGGAGAGGTTGAAAAGGAAACAGCCGAAACAATAGAAAAGCTGTTTAAAGACAGCCTCGGAAAAGAAAGTCTGACGGTTAAAGCGGAGAATCTCAAGGCGGACGGTGTATCGGCAATTATAGAGCTTTCGGAGCAGTCAAGACGTATGGAAGAAATGTCAAGACTTTACGGTTTCGGCGGAGGCAATATGCCTATGGCGGAAACCCTTGTGGTTAATGCGGAAAACGGTGTTATAAAGCAGATTCTCGAAATGGGCGATGACAAAAAGGAAGACAGAGACTTGATTATAAATCAGGTTTACGACCTTGCCGCAATGAGCCACAGAGCCTTGTCGGCAGATGAACTGACTGCTTTTGTAGAAAGAAGCAACAAAATTCTCGAAATGATGAATAAGTAAAAAAATATAAAACTGCGGTATTCGAAAAATTGAACCCACCCCTGTCAAGTAGACAGAGCAAATAACAAAAGAATTATATGTA
>JAJQBF010000237.1 GCA_021203425.1 Clostridiales bacterium
TTTTACTATAGCCCTGTTATTTTCGTAGGATTTCATATTTATAAAGTCAATAATAATCATTCCCGACAAATTTCTGAGCCTAAGCTGTTTTAAAATTTCCTCAGCTGCCTCTTTGTTTGTCTTAAAAACCGTTTCTTCGTGTGACTTTGCGTTGTTTTTTCCCGAATTAACGTCTATAACAACCATAGCCTCGGTATTCTCAATAATAAGCCAGCCTCCGCTTTTAAGCCAAACCTTAGGGGAAAGCGCCTTTTTGATTTTATTCTCTATAAAATATTCCTTAAAAACAGGTATTTCTCCCTCATATAAATCAGCTCTAAAAATTCGGTTCGGGTCAATATATTTATAATAATCGTCACAATTGTTTGTAACAATCTGAATATTTCCATCTTCGGCAAAAGCCTTAACAGCTCTTAAGGTTTCTCCGTCGCCCTCATAAAGACAGACAGGCGCCTTTCTGTATTCCCCTACTTCCTTTATTTTCCTGATTTTTTCAACTGATGCGGCAGCCTCCGAAAGAACCTCTTCCAAAGGCAGTGTTTCCGCCTTTGTTCTGACGATAATGTCAAAGCCCGAAAAAATTTCTTTCGAAAACAGCTCCTTTAAGGCTCTGCGCCTGTCTTCGTCGGTAATTTTTCGTGAAATTCTCATATCTCCGCCTCCGACAGAAACAATACAACAGTTTTCTCCGGCAGAAAGGGCTGTTGTTACAGCCGCCCCTTTTTCATTCTCCGCCTCTCTTACAACCTGAACAATAATATCCTGCCCTTCCTTGATTTTAAGCCTTTCCCCTTCCCAAAGATTTCTTTCTTTTTTGTCCTTTAAATAGAGAAACGCATTCCTGTCATCTCCCAAATCGACAAAGGCAAAGCCGCTTTTAAGTATTCTTTTAATTTTTCCGGCATATATATCCCCTATGTTAAGCTTTTCCCCTTTTTCCGAAGAAATAACCTCTATAAGCTCTCCGTCTTCCGTCAATGCAGTATTTATCAAATCTTCACGGCAGTCAATAATAACTCTTTTCATATCAGTCCTCAAAAAGCGCCTTTGCAAATTCCGACGGATTAAAGGGACGAAGATCGTCTATACCTTCACCTACGCCTATAAACCGCACGGGAATTTGCAGTTCATTTTTAATTGCTATAATAATTCCACCCTTTGCCGTTCCGTCAAGCTTAGTAAGAATTATCCCCGTTATATCAGCCGCCTCTTTAAACAACTTTGCCTGCTGAAGTGCATTTTGACCTGTAGTAGCGTCCAAAACAAGGAAAACCTCTTTATGAGCGTTTTCATTTTCTCTGGTAATTACTCTTGAAATTTTCTTAAGCTCTTCCATAAGATTTTTCTTGTTGTGAAGTCTTCCGGCTGTATCGCAGATTAAAATATCTGTTTTGCGGTTTTTGGCCGCCGAAACTGCGTCAAAAACAACAGCAGCCGGGTCTGAATTTTCAGCGTGCTTTATAACGGTAATATCGTTTCGCTCGCCCCAAACCATAAGCTGATCTATAGCGGCGGCTCTGAATGTATCGGCAGCTGCAAGCATAACCGATTTTCCCTCTGACTTATAATAATTTGTAAGCTTTCCTATGGTTGTGGTTTTACCCACACCGTTTACACCTATAACAAGTATAATCGATGGGCTGGGCAGCTTAAACTCTTCATCATCAGCCGAAAGCATATCGGAAATTACTCTTACTATTATATCTCTTACCTTAGCAACATCTTTTATTTTTTCTTTTTTCACAATATCCTTAACACGGCTTATAATCTCTAAAGAGGTTTCAACCCCTATATCCGCCATAATAAGAGCCTCTTCAAGTTCTTCATAAAGGTCGTCGTCTATCTCGGTAAAGCCCTTTAAAACCTGTTCCACACCCGAAAGAATATTGTCTCTTGTTTTCTGAAGACCTGATTTGATTTTGGCAAAAAAGCTCTTTTTCTTTTTGGGTACTTCCTCAGGCTCTTCGGTCTGCGGCTGCTGTTCCGGTTCGGGTTCGGTCTCTTCGGCTGTTTCCGCCTCGGTTTCTTCGGCTGTTTTTTCCCTCTCCGGCATAACCTCCTCTATAACAGATGTGTCTTCATATTCCGGAAGACTGACTTCCTCCTCTTCCGGTTTTTCTTCCTGTTCGGAAGTTTCGGTTTCTTCGGAAGGTGTTTCTTCCTGTTCGGAAGTCTTTACTTCCTCGGGTTCGTTTATATTTTCCGGTTTGTTCTTTTCCTTCTTAAAAAAATTAAAAAATGCCATTTTTTGTTCCTCCTATTCAGCCAGTGCATCGGCCTCTTTCAAACTGACGGAAACCATTTTCGAAACACCCTGCTCCTGCATGGTTATGCCGTATAAATTGTCTGCCTCTTCCATGGTTCCCTTTCTGTGGGTAATAACTATAAACTGTGTAGTGTCAGATAAGCTTTTTATATATTTGGCATATCTGGATACATTTGCATCATCAAGAGCTGCCTCGATTTCGTCAAGTATACAGAAGGGCGAAGGCTTTAGCTTGAGAATTGCAAAAAGCAGCGCCATAGCCGTTAAGGCTCTTTCCCCTCCCGACAAAAGCAGCATACTCTGCAGTTTTTTTCCCGGGGGCTGTGCATTTATTTCTATGCCCGAATTCAAAACATCTGTTTCGTCTGACAGGGCAATATTCGCCTGACCTCCGCTGAACATTTCCTTAAACACTTCCCTGAAATTTTCGTTTATGGCTTTAAACTCCTCCGAAAATTTCTCCTGCATAAGTGTTTCCAGTTTATCGGCAATTTCGCTTAAATCTTTCTCGGCCTTTTCTATGTCTGATCTTTGATTAGTCAAAAAATCATATCTTTCCTTTGTTTCGGCAAATTCCTGAGGCGCAGAAGTATTTATGCTTCCCAAAGACTTAATCTGAGCCTTAAGCTCCTTAGACTTTTGATGGAGCTTAGGCAAAGGCAGATCTGTTTTAAACATTTTGACAGCCTCGGGGTAAGTTATTTCATAACTTTCCCACATATTGTCATACAATGCCCTGTTTTTCTCTTTTACAGAGGCAAGACGTTCGTCGCCTGCTGTCTTTTCCTTGTTGAGATTCAACAGAGTATCGTTAAAGCCTTTTATTTCCGTTTCAATTTCGGAAACAGCCGTATTTATTGTATATCTTTCCTTAAGCCTGCTGTTATACTCCTCACTTTCCGAAACAGATGCCGCATTTATTTCCTCCGCCTCTTTTGTTTTAAGGGCTTTTTCCGCCTTGTTTTTTTCAATATCGGCTTTCAGCTTAACAGCCGTTTCCGAACTGTTATCCCTGTTCTGCCTTATTTCTTCAATTTCGGCTCCCAGTCGTTCAACATCTCTTTCGTCGGCTGAAATTTCCGCTGTTATTCTCTCTGTTTCAAGCTTAAGAGAGGTTGAAAGACTGTTCATTTTTTCAAGTTCTTCTTTGCGGTCTGTGTTTTCCTGCTTTGACTTGTTAAGTTCATCGTTCAGACTTGTTATTTTGCCTTCGTTTTCGGAAAGAGATGTATTCAGCTGTTCCAAAGCCTTTTCCGCCTTTTCTCCTTCGTTTTTAAGAGATGCATATTCGGCTTTTTGACTCTCCAGACGTTTTTCAATATCATCTTTCGCTTCACTTTCGCTTTGAGCCTTTGTCTTTAAAGCCGAAAGGCGAATATTTTCGTTGTTAAAGGCTCGGCGGTTGCTTTCTATATCTCTCTGAACGGAAGTCAGATTAAAGCCCACAGCCGCAAGACTGTCTGAGCCTTTGGCGTAATCTGTCTGTAAGCCGGAAAGCTCCTTTTTTAAGTCTTCAAGTTTATTTTTTCTTGAGAGAATTCCGCTTTGTTTTTTAGAGGCGGATCCGCCTGTTATTGAGCCGCCTATATTAAAAACCTCTCCTGTTAATGTAACAATTTTCGTCTGATATCCTGTCTTTTTCGCAAGGGCAATTCCGTTGTCTATGTTGTCCACAACCGCCGTTCTGCCCAAAAGTCCGGCGATTATTCCCTCATATTTTTTATCATAGCTTAACAGAGCCGAGGCCTGTCCCACAAAGCCGGCAGCATTTGTTATCTCGGGGCGAAGGGACGGAACATTTCGCTTTGCCGCTGTAAGAGGCATAAAAGTTGCTCTTCCGCTGTGACTTTGTTTCAAATAATTAACAGCTGCCTTTGCTGAATTTTTATCTTCTGTAACAATATTTTGAAGACTTCCCCCCAAAGCTGTTTCAATGGCAAGCTCATATTCCTTTTTTACAGAAATAAGCTGACCTACAGCTCCGCAGATACCTCTTAAACTCTTTCTGTTTTTAAGAACAGCCTTAACTCCAACATAATAGCCTTCATAAGATGTTTCCAGATTCGAAAGTATGTTTATTCTGGATTTTCGTTCATTCAGCCTTGTAAGAAGTTCCCTTTGGCTTTTTTCAAGGCTTTGCTGTTTTGAAGTCAGCTCCCGACTTTCGTCTAAAAGGGCTTCATGGCTGTTATTAAGGGTATTTACCGACCTTAAAGCTGTTTCTTCGTCCTTTTTAAGAGAAGAAAGAAGGGTTTCTTTTTCATTCAAAAGCCCTTCGTTTAAAGCCCGGTCTTTCTTTAATCGTTCCTGCCTTTCCTTTATGCTTTCCGTAAGCTGTGAAATTTTTGCGATTTCTTCCTTTTTCTCAGTTGATTTTGAAAGAACGCTTAAAATTTCTTCATTATATTCTGTTATAACTGCCTCTCTTTCCGTCAAAGCCTGCTGAAGATGTTTATAATTTCTGTCGGCCTCTTCAGCTTTCTTTACGGCAGCGGCAAGTGATTCCTTCTTAAGCTTTAAGCCTGTTTTCTTGACGGAAATTTCCTCTTGTTTATCGGAAATTGACTTTTCCGCAAGTTCTTTTCCGGCGCCTATTTTTACAATTTCCTTTTCCATATGCTCCCTGTCGGAGTTTAAAAGGCTTATTTCATTCAGCTTTTCGCTGTATTTAAGCTTTAAATCAGTTATTTTTGCGTTAAGTTCCTCTATTTCTTCATTCAGCCTGTCGGCTGTCTTCTTTTTGCCGCTTTTCCTTTCTTCGGCATTTTGCAAGGCTTTCTCCGTTTCTTCAATCTGTGTTTGAAGGGTCTCAACTGCTGTTTTCAGCTTATCCGCCTGTTCCTCATATTTTCTTGAATCCAAAACAAATATGCTGACCTCTGTTTCCTTAAGCTCCGCCGACAAACCGATATATTTCTTCGCTTTGTTTGCCGCTGCCTCAAGAGAACCAAGTCTGCCTTCTGTTTCCGATATAATATCGTCGATTCGAAGAAGATTTGCCCTTTCGTTTTCCAGTTTTTTTACTGCTTCATTTCGGCGGTTTTTATATTTAACGATTCCGGCGGCCTCTTCAAACAAAACACGTCTGTCTTCACTTTTTACAGAGAGAATTTCGTCGATTCTTCCCTGACCTATAATGGAATAGCCCTCCTTGCCTACGCCTGTATCCATAAAAAGCTCTAAAATATCCTTTCGGCGGCAGACTGTGCCGTTTATAAGGTAAGCACTGTCACCTGAGCGGTAAAGTCTTCTTGTAACAGTCACCTCGGAATAATCTAAATTCAGCTTTCTGTCGGCATTATCCATAACAAGGGAAACCTCGGCAAAACCCAAAGGCTTTCTGTTTTGGGTTCCGGCAAAAATTACGTCTTCCATTTTCTGTCCCCGAAGGTTTTTAGCTCCTGCCTCACCCAAAACCCACCTTACGGCGTCGGCAACATTACTCTTGCCGCTGCCGTTTGGACCTACTACAGCGGTTATACCGCTGCCGAATTTTAATCTGATTTTTTCGGGGAAGGACTTAAACCCCTGCATCTCAAGCTGTTTCAAATACATAATAAACTCCCATATGTGCCACATATCACCATACTATAAAAGCCCCGATTGCTACGTGCTTGACGCACTCCCGCAATCGATCCGGTATTCGCTGCTCCGGGCTATCGCCCTACGCTGCTCATACCGGGGAGGTTGTCCGATATACAGCCGGCTGTGCAAACCCTGTTTGCCCATCTGTCTGTCTATCGACAACGCTTTTATAGTAAAAACCTCTTAATAGTTTTCTTCAATCTTCTTAATTTCTTTATATAAAAATTCGTTTGCCGGTGTGGAAATACCGTGCTTTTTGCCGAGTCTGTTTACCGTTCCCGAAAAAAGTTCAACCTCTGTGGGGCGCTTGTTTAAAACGTCCTGTCTTAAAGAGGGCATACCGTCGGGGTTAAGCCCGTCAAGTACGTTTATCCAATAGATTACGTCTGTTTTGTCAAGACCTATGCCTTCGGCTCTGCCCACAAACATAACCTCCGTCATTGCCATAATCATAATGTCTCTCGGTCTGCCTTCACGCTGTAAAACATCAAAACAGCAGTCGAAAACAGCCGCCGCCTGATTACAGCCTGTATTCAGAAGGAGCTTTCCCCAAAGGGCTCTGCCCATATCCTCCGGAATTCTGTAAGGAAAGGATATGCTGTCAAAAAATTCTTTAAGTGCGGTAATGTTTTCCTCTTTTCCCACATTCCCCACTTTACCGAAATTCAAAAAGCCCATATCACGATAGGTTATTTTATTTCCCTCTTTTAAAGAGTCCATACCCTGTGAGGTGGAGTAGATAACATTCTCGGCTCCGTATTTTTCTATAATGTCTTCCTCGCTTTTAATACCGTTCAGAAGAGAAACAAAAATTGTTTTGTCGTTTACAAAGCTCTCAGAAAGCTTTAAAGCCTCTTCCATAGCCCCGTATTTAACCCCGAAAATAATAAGGTCAAGGGGCGGAATTTTATCTTCGGGAGACACATAATTCATATCGCAGAAATCTCCGTTTTTGTAAAAACCCTCTTTTTTATATCTTTCACACCTCTTGCCGTCTGCAATAACATAAAAGTTTTCTTTTCCCAGTTTGTCGCTGATATATGAGCCGAAAAGTATGCCTAAGGCGCCGAAACCTATAATTCCCGCTCTCTTTATCATATAAAAGCCCTCCAATCCAAATAATATTATAATTCACAAATTCGTTTTCTTAAAACAGTGTGGACAAAATCCGGTGCTATTTGACACAAGGGAATTTTCACAAGATCCCTAAGGTGCATCTCTCTGTGGGGAATTGTCAGCTCCGGACTGTCGGTTATAAGTTCGTCATAGAATATTATATCCAAATCAAGAGTACGTGAACCCCAGCGGAAAGTTTTTTCTCTTCCGCAGGTCTCCTCCGTTTCTTTTAAAAGCCTTAAAAGCTCCGTCGGCTCAAGTGTTGTTTCTATTTCGGCAGCGCCGTTTAAAAATTTATCCTGTTCCTTATAGCCATAAGGCTCTGTTTCTATAAAATCCGACACTTTGAGAATTTTTACCGAATCTTCGCTTTTCAAAAGCTTTAAGCCGTACTCTATGTTTTCCGCCTTATTTCCCAAATTTGAACCTAAGGCTATGAAAGCCCTGTGCCACTTTCTTGATGTACAGACGGAGATACAGCCGAATTTATGGTTTACGGGGGCTTGGGGTTTCTTTATCTCAACAAAAACCTCTCTTGCCCCCGAAAAGCGAAAAAGAATTTCTTCCGCAAGTCCGTCTGCCGCTGTTTCAATAAGCTTAAATGTATTTTCCGTCATAAAATCACAGACAAAGTCGCAGACCTCGCCGTAATTTACGGTTTTATTCAAATCGTCTTTTTCCGCCGCCGCCTTAAAATCGGCGAAAATTCTTATGCTGACATAGAAATACTGCCCTTTTTCATTTTCCTCGGCATAAACACCGTGATTTGCGAAAACCTCCAAATCATCTATTTTAATTAAGTCCATTTTTAAGTATTGCCTCCGTCATAAGAAGTGCCCTTCTGTTTGCTTTCACATCGTGAACCCTGAAAAAAAGCCGCTCCCTTAATAACTCCCAAAACAGTTGTTGCTGTTGTTCCCTCAACACGCTCATCAGCCGGCAGGTTCAGTGTAAGCCCTATTACCGACTTTCTTGATGTACCTAAAAGTACGGGCAAACCGAAAACCTTAAGTCTGTCAAGCTCTCTTATAATTGTTAAATTCTGCTTATAGTCCTTTCCGAACCCCACACCGGGGTCAAGAATTATTTTACCTCTTTCAATTCCCGCCCTTTCGGCTATTTCAAGGCTTTCCCTTAAATCCGAAACAACATCGTCAACAAAACTGTTACATACAGCCTCTTCTCTGTTATGCATAAGAACACAGGGCACATTATATTTCTTTATAACCTCTGCCATTTTACCGTCATATTTAAGCCCCCACACATCATTTATAAGGTCGGCACCGCTTAAAAGAGCCTCTTCAGCCACCTTTGATTTGTAGGTATCAACAGAAACCGGAATATCAAACCTTGACTTTATCCCCTCTATAACAGGGCAGACACGCTCCGTTTCTTCTTCGTCGCTTATTTTGGTATAGCCCGGTCTTGTAGATTCTCCCCCTATGTCTATTATGTCGGCTCCTTCATTTATCATTTCCTCACAGTGTCTTAATGCCTTGTCAAGACTGTTAAATCTTCCGCCGTCTGAAAACGAATCGGGAGTTACATTTAAAATACCCATTATATAGCCCTTATTTTCAACATCAAAAACTCTGTTTCCTATTCTCATAACTTTCTCCTATATAATTAACGAGAGATTCTTTTTATCCTCGCTCCAATAACAGGCTCCGCTCGCCTTACAGTTAAGGCAGTCTCTGGAAAGCTTGTCGGCTCTGTAAAAAAGTCCGCTGAAACTTTTTTCCTCGGCAATATCTTTGTTTCCGTGATTTTCGATAACTCCGATAATTGTTTTTGTTTCCGAATAGGAAAAACCGCTTTTTCTTAAAATTTCCTCCGCCATTTCGGCACTTTTTTTGTGGTGATCCCGACCGCTTGATGCCCTGCCTATATCATGCAGCAAAGCTGCGGCATAAACCGCCTCCTTATCGAGAGAAACACCCTCTTCATAGCCTAAAATCATTGTTATTCTCGCCACATCGATACAGTGTCTTAAATCGTGGCGGCAGAAAATTCTGTCCTTTTCGATTATTTCTATGTGAGACTGACATTGTCTGTATTTATCATTTATTATTATTATTCTGTTTACTCTTTCCATAGCTTATAACATCTCCAAGATAAGATAAAGAGCCGCAGGCAAATATAATATCTTCCGCACCTGCTTCTTTTAAGGCAAGCCCGGCGGCATCTTCCGTTTCCGCAGTCTTACAGCTTATTCCTTCATTTTTTATAATTTCGCAGAGAATTTCAGCCTTTAAACCCCTTTCATTTTTAGGCGTAACGGCAATAACTCTCTTTGCCATAGGCAAAATCTCTTTTAAAATACCCCTGTAGTCTTTGTCCTTTAAAACTCCGAAAATAATAATCAGCTTTTTATCTCCGAAAAGACCTTCCATACTCTTTCTTGCCGCTTTTGCCCCCTGAGGGTTATGACAGCCGTCACATATAAAAAGAGGCTTTTCGGAAATAACCTCCATTCTGCCCTGCCATTTTGTCTTCTTCATTCCCTCGGCAATTTGCTCACAGCTTATATCATAGCCCAAACCCCTTAAAACATCAAGTGATTTAAGGGCAAGTGCGGCATTTTTAATTTGATAATTGCCCAAAAGACTTATTTTTATATTTTTGTGCTCTTCAAAATCAAAAACCGTTCCCTTAAGAGTTCTGCTTTTGACAAGAGCTTTGTCGGAATCTGCCATATAAAGAGGTGAGTTTTTTTCCTCCGCCTTCTTTTTTATAACGTCTAAAACTTCTCCTTTTTCCGCCGTACACACGGGAATCCCTTCCTTTATTATCCCTGCCTTTGCAGCAGCAATTTCTCTTAAGCTGTCTCCCAGAATATTTCTGTGGTCAAGCCCTATTGATGTAATTACGGAAAGAAGAGTTGTGTTTATTATATTTGTTGCGTCAAGCTCTCCCCCTAAGCCTGTTTCCAAAACAACAATATCACAGCCCTTCTTCTTAAACCACAAAAAGCCCAAAACCGTTTCAAGCTCAAAAACCGTAGGAGAAAGTTTTTTTTCTCTGCAAAGCTTTAAAATATACTCCGCAAGACTCAAATATTTCTCTTCTGTTATATATTCTCCGTTTATCTGATATTTTTCAAAATACGAAGTTACCGAAGGTGAAATATACCGTCCGGTTTTATAACCGGCAAGGCTTAAAACAGTTGAAATAAAAGCAAGGACTGAGCCTTTGCCGTTTGTTCCGGCTATATGAACAAATTTAAGGCTGTTTTGAGGGTTTCCGCAGGCTTTCGCCAAGTCCCGGGTAGATTTAAGCCCGAAAACAGAGCCTTTTTTACTTATACGTTCTATTTCATTTTTTATATAATTTACGTCCATTATAAAACCTTATTTCTTAATAAAATAATCGTTCCCCGGGCCTTGGGCAAATCTTTCATATTCGTGAGTAAATTTCTTAATAAAATTATCAAAACTTATGTTAAATTTCTCAGTAAGGGAACTAGCCCCCGTTGTTTTAATATTAAAATGTTCATCTGTCTCGGGAAACGTAAAACCAAGGTCAAGCTCTTTGGCAATTTCATCGGCAAAAAACGAAGTATTTTGAGGATAGCCTATAATTCCCAGACTGTCTGTAAGAATTCTTCCCACAACACAGTCTATGTTTTCCGTTACAACATTCACAATAAACTTAAGGGCCTCTTCTCCTGCTCCGATTTTCTTGTCTTCAAGCTCATAAAAATTGTGAAGTTTAACAAGACTGACGCAAAGACTGCCCCCTTCTGAGGCTGATTTTTCATAACGGCTCTTAAGTATTTCCATAAATGAATATTTGTTGTAAGCCCCTGTATAGCGGTCCAGTTCAGCCGCTCTTCTTAAAGCAATTTCCTTTCTTGAAAATTTGTCAACATCTATTATAAAACCCAAAGCCTCAACGGGATTTCCCATATCGTCATTGTTTATAACGAAAGTATGTTCGAAATATCTGTACTTTCCGTCGGCAACCTTTCTTCTGTAAACAATAGGCTGAATTTTTCTGCCCAGTCTTATGTCCTTTATCCACTGAGTATATTTTTCGACATCATCAGGGTGTATATTCATAAGCCCGGGGGGTAAAATCCTTACCTACATAGGATATGAATTCTATACCGAAAATCTCCTTATAATAAGGGCTGACTTCAAAAGCAGAATTTAACAAATCCCACTTTATGAAAACAATTCTTCTTTCCTTAAAAAGCGTATAAAATCTTTTTGAAATAATATTAATTGCCGCCTCGCCGCTTATTGTGTCTTCTATCATTTTATTAAGCTTGGCAATAATCCCGTCAAAGTTCTTTTGACCCGTTTTTTCACTTATAACAGCATAGCTTTTACTGTTGTTCATCTCATCAAGAGCGGCTGAAATAATATTAACAGGCTCGGCAAAACGCTTTCTGTGTACACGCATTGTCAAAAAACCTATAAATAACATAGCCCCGCAGGCAGCAGCCAGCGCCACGAAAAGAACATTAAATAAATGATACATTTTTTCTCCCGACAGAATATAGAAAATCCGCCATGAAGAGTCTATACCGTTTAAATATATTTTGCTCTCGCTTATAAAATATTTGTTTTTTGACATTCTTCCGCCTGCCGTTAAATCTCTGTATGTATATTCGGAGCTTTCCCCCGTATTAAGCTGAACGGCATTCCCTGCGCTGTCGAAAAGTATAAAGCTGTCATCACTGTTATTAGTCAAATTACCGTGTGTGACGGAAAAAACACTGAAACTGATTTTTGATGCAATATACCCCACAAGCAGCCTGTTGTAAAAAACAGGCACAGCCACAATAAAATATTCACGGTTTTCAAAGGAATCATTAACAGCGTCGGAAATATAAGTGCCGAAGGCTGCTTTTTTTATCCAGTTTATGTCGTCTTCAGATAAACCCGTAGCTATAGGCTGAGCCGAAAGAACAATATCCATATCTTCCGTAAGAAAAATCACGTTTTCTACATAGTCGCTTGTTAAATTTCCCGTACTTACAATATTTACAAGCCCTGTCAAATCAACCTGACTTCCGCTTAAGCCCTTCTGTGTTATTTCCATATCCGCCAAGCCGGAAATGGTATTTGTATAGCTTGTAAGATAGCTGCTTATAAAATTTGATGCCATATCCGCCCTTGATGCCGAAAAGATTGAATACTCCTCTTTATAAACCTTTATGCCTCTGTTCACTATAGTCACAAATATTATAAACAAGCCTATTACAACCGCAGTATAAATAAAAATGTAAATATTTCTTTTCTTTTTCACGGGTTATCCCCCTTACTGTTTATGAACCTGTCACTTTTTTTAAAAGTGTTTCATTCTCTTTTATTCCCCAAAGCCGTCTTCTCTTATCTGTTCTGCATTTTTGCGGCCTGAAGACAGTTTTTCATAAGCATAGCAATAGTCATAGGACCGACTCCTCCGGGAACAGGTGTTATAGCATAAGCAAGAGGTTCAACGCTTTCAAAATCAACATCTCCGCAAAGCTTGTTGTTTTCGTTTCTGTGAATTCCCACGTCAATTACAACAGCCCCTTCTTTAACATAATCAGCGTCAATAAACTTGGGCTTTCCTATAGCCGCCACAAGTATGTCGGCTCTTTTTGTAATACTCTTTAAATCCCTTGTTTTGGAGTGGCAGATTGTAACCGTTCCGTTTTCTCTCAGCAAAAGAACCGCCATAGGCTTGCCTACAATATTAGATCTGCCTACAACAACACATTCCTTGCCTGTAATATCTATGCCTGTTCTCTTTATAAGCTCGATAATTCCGGCAGGAGTACAGGGGAGAAAGCCCGGCTCGCCTGTGAGAAGTGCGCCTGCGCTCTGAATATGGAAACCGTCAACGTCTTTTTTAGGCGATATTGTTTCAATAACCTTGCTTTCCGAAATATGCTTAGGCAAAGGCAGCTGAACAAGAATTCCGTTTACACTGTCGTCATTATTCAGCTCACAGATAAGGCTTAAAAGTTCTTCCTGACTTATGTCCTCCGGAAGGTTATATGCCTTTGATATTATACCCGTATAGGCACAGGCTTTTTTCTTGTTTCCCACGTAAACAGTAGACGCCGGGTCTTCTCCCACTTGAATAACCGCCAAAGTAACATCAACTCCGGCCGATTTAAGTTCAGCCACTGCGTCCTTAACTTCGTCTTTAATAATTCCCGAAATAACTTTTCCGTCGATTCTTACAGCCATAAAAAATACCTCCGATAAATATATATTTTCTTTTCTGTCAATTACATAACAGTTCAGCCTTTCACTCACAAAACCTCAGCTGAACATTTACTTAATTATACCCTAATTTTCCTTTCTGATCAACATAAATTTCCTCTCAAACCTCTATAATATTTTATCAGCCTATAACC
>JAJQBF010000255.1 GCA_021203425.1 Clostridiales bacterium
TGTCATAGCAACTTAATATATAATTGTGTTGCATTGAAAAAGTAATATGTAGTTGTCAATATTATGATTATACCTATTAAAAACAAGAGTGTCAACAGTTCTGTATATATTGTATTATACAATAGGCACTGATAATTGTCAAGTCAATTTTATACGGCTTTTTCAATGCTTTTTTGAAAAAAGGCAATGCAACACAATTATATAAAGTGTAGAGTGACATATTCTGACTTATTTATAATACTTATAATAACCGTTTGCAAGTTTTTTTGCATAAAAAAGCCATGCTGATTTTTTTCAACAGGGTTTTAGCTTTTTTCTTGCAGTATTTCTTATTTTTTGATATAATACGAGTGTTGCCACCCTTAAATAATCCGGTGACGGAAGGGAGTGCATTAAGTGCTTGAATTTGTACTTTCCTTTATGGTTTCTGTTTTGGCAGGAGTAGTTTCAAACTACATATGCAAATGGTTAAACAGAGTGAAATTTGGCAATAAGCCTGCGAAATAAGCCCGTCGCAAACAGGGAACAGAAAGCCCCGGAGAATTGCGCTCCCCGGGGCTTTTGCTGTGCTTAAGTGCTTGAATATGTTTTTTCTATTGCAATTACATTATACCACAGTCCCGAATTCTTTGTCAAGCAAACCGAAACTGAGTTTTTAAATTTTTTCCCGATATCTAAGCCGAGTTTTTGCCCGATGATGAAAATTATTTAAAAAATCTTCGAAAATGTCTTGAAATTGTTCAAAAACTGTAGTATCATTATCCTAAATCAGTGAAACATACCTTGTAAATTAAAATTTCACTGAAGAGGAGGAAATTTTTGATGTACTACATAATTATAATATTGCTGGTTGTTTACAGATTTATAATAAAGATAGTTTCCGCATCGGTAAATCTTTTGGAAAGCGGAAGAATTATCTATGATATCGAAGATGAGAAAATAAAGACCAAGGTTGAAAAAGATAAAAGCCGTGAAATTTTATATTCCTCAGCCTCAAGTCTTATGAGTGTTATTATACTTCTTTTTTCGGGTTTAATGACATATTCCAAGCTTTTGAATTTATTCAGGTCAATGCCCGAGGTCTTTTACGGGTCGGAGGGCTTTTCGGCTTGGGCACATGTTGTTTTTCTTGTGTCTGTAGTGTTTCTCGCCTTTATATTTGCCCTTTTCAGCGGCTCGATTCCGAGGAATATTGCAAAGAAAAACCCCATATGGTATGTTATTACCTTCGGTACGCTTTTGAAAATTACGGCTGTTGTGTTATATCCTCTCGTTAAAATTATATCGATTTTGAGCATAAAGCTTTCGAAGTATGACCTTGACCCCGATGATTTTGAAATCGAAGAGGACACGCAGGACGAAATTCAGCAGCTTTTGACTACAGGAGAAGAAACGGGAACCATAGACGAAAACGAAAGAGAAATGATAGAAAATGTTTTCGCTATGGACGATACTACGGCAGAGGATATTTTTACACACAGAAAGGAAATTGTGTCGCTGCCCATAAACTGTACTCTCGAGGATATCAAAAAGGTTATTCTCTATGAAAAATACACAAGAATTCCCGTATATGAAGAAAATATTGATAACATAATAGGTATACTTAACACTAAGGATTTTATGAGATATTATCTCAAAAGAACCCCACGTTCAAAGTTTAATTTAAAGCGCCTTTTGAAACCTACGTTTTTTGTTCCCACTAATAAAAAGATTGACGAAATTTTTGAGGAGATGCAGGAGCAGAAAATTCATTTGGCTGTTGTCGTAGACGAATACGGCGGAACTTTGGGTATACTTACAATGGAAGACATTGTTGAAGAAGTAATGGGAGATATTCTTGACGAACATGACGTAGACGAGGTTCCCGTTATAGACAAAAACCCCGATGGTTCATTTAAAATAGACGGAACGGCTCTTTTGGAGGACGTTTCAGAGGAGCTTGAAATTCAAGAGTTTGACGAAGAAGACGTTGATACAATAGGGGGCTATATGATAACCCGTATGGGTTATATCCCCGAGGACAACGCCGAAAAATTCAGTCTTGAATATGACGGCCGGCTTTTTGAAACGGAAAAGATAGAAGGAAAGAGAATCATTTCAATAAAAGCATCAAAATTGTCAGAAGTATTGAGCAGGCCGGATAATCGCACCCCTGAGGGTGAGGAAAGTCCGGGCTACGCAGAGCAGGATGCCGGATAACGTCCGGTGGAGGCGACTCTAAGGAAAGTGCAACAGAAATAAACCGCCTTTTTATAAAGGTAAGGGTGGAAAGGTAAGGTAAGAGCTTACCGCTTTTTCGGCGACGAAAAAGGCTCTGTAAACCCCATTCGGAGCAAGATCGAAAAGAAACAGAAGGCTTAGGCTTTCAGGGGCTGCTCGTCCCGTTTCAGGTACAGATCGCTTTAGTTTATCGGTAACGATAATTCAAGACAGATGATTATCCAAGACAGAACCCGGCTTACAGACCTGCTCAATATTTAATAATAAAAAGTAATAACATCGCTTTTGCGTTTTCGGCAGAGCGGTGTTTTATTTTGTAAAAATTATTTGAAGTTATGTTGACTTTTTTGATATATCGTAATAAAATATAATTGCAGGTATATTATAAATTATTAC
>JAJQBF010000155.1 GCA_021203425.1 Clostridiales bacterium
CAAAGTAACTTCCACATCAAATTCCACTATGGAATTTACTTTGGGAATTTACCAATGACAGAACTCTTTTTTACATTTGATTAGCCGCTTGATTATACGAAAATTTTGTGGTATAATTTTTTTCAGAGAGTCAAATGAACTGTCTGAAATAACCGGAAAGGAGTTTGAAAATGAAAAACATATATGTATTTTTAGGCGAGGGATTTGAAACAATAGAGGCGCTTACGGCGATCGATGTTCTCCGCAGAGGCGGCGCCGATGTAAAAACCGTTTCCATAATGAATGACATAAGGGTTTTAAGCAGCCATAATGTTGAAATAAAGGCAGACATTATGCTCGATGAGGCAGATCTTGAAAATTCGGATATGATGATTTTGCCGGGCGGCTTAGGAGGAACAAACAATATTAAAGCAAATGAAAAGCTTGTTTCCGCTCTTAAAAAGCAGGCAGCTGCAGGCAAGTTTGTATGCGCAATCTGTGCGGCGCCTTCGGCTCTTGGCATAAACGGTATTTTAAAAGGAAAAAAGGCAACAGTATACCCCGGGTTTGAAAATGAAATGTTAGAATGTAAGGTTACGGGAAAGAATGTAGTTAAAGACGGAAATATAATAACCGGAAAAGGTCCGGGTATGGCTTTGGAGTTTGCTTTTGCACTTCTTGAAGAAGCAAAGGGCAAAGATATTGTTAAACAGGTTAAAGCAGGTATGCTCCTCTGAGGAAATATTGGTCATTAATTATTGTTTCCTAAGGAATCGCCGATTAATCGGCTCATTGATTCCTTAAAAACTTATACGGAAGCTTGGTGAATGATAATGAATGCTTTGCAGAAATATTTTTCCTATAGGCAAAGTCTTATAAATCAATATATAAAAGGAGATATGAAAAAGGAAGAATATCTTGAGTCTAATTTTGAGGCTGTTCTTGCTTTGAGAGATAAGCCTTTTAAATATGTTGATAATATTGAAAAGGGGCTTTTTAATTATCAATATTATAACTCAATGGCAAAAGCCTGTAAAATGGAACAGAGCAGCTGTTCCGACAGAGAAAAAAATATCCTTTATTATGATAAAATAAACTATTATTATGACAGCAAAGACAAAGCAACAATGAAAATATTGAAGCTTATCGACTTTCAAAATATAGGGGCATATTTTATAAAAGTCAGGTCTAAATATTTGAGAGGCCGTCTCTTTGAAATAATTTTGGAAGATTATGAGGGAATAATTCTTCACTCACAAAATGAGGGAATTTTAAACAAACTCAGAGAAATGGGAGTATTTAAAGAAGACTCAAAAAAATCAGTTATAGATTATTATATAAATTCAAAATATTAAATACAACCAAGTAAAAGCTGTCGGTTTACGGCAGCTTTTACAGTATGGCGTTATGTGAAACCTCTGAACTTTACCTCAAATTTTTTGTATTGCAAACGAAATAAATATTTAATAAAAATGTAAATTTTTTTAATTGAAGTAAACAGCGGTTTGTGCTATACTTAAAATAGACAGAGTTTCGTGTAACTGTTCAGTCACAGCGGCGCTTGCTGTACAGCAGGCACTTTGTGAATTATTCGGCATTTCTTCAGCTGCCGAAACTTTATTTTATAAAAATTCTTAATTAGTAGATAGCGGGTGAATATTTTGGAAAACATATTCGGTTCTGTTGGAATTGGGATTGGGATTGGGAACCCATTTTCTGTTATTAATACTTCGAATATTGCTGCGATAAAAATAACCGATATAATCGATATTCTTCTGGTAGCGGTTATAATTTACTGGGTTATCGTCTGGATCAGAGAAACAAGAGCTTGGTTTCTCCTTCGGGGGATTTTAGTTTTGGGAATTGTAAGCCTTCTTTCCAATCTTTTAAACCTTTACACTGTTTCGTGGATAATCGAAAAGACACTTTCGGTTGGTATTATAGCAATCATCATTCTTTTTCAGCCTGAATTCAGAAAGGCTCTTGAAAACATCGGCAAGGGCTGGTTGGTTTCAAGCATCTTTTCCGCTGAAAAGGACGCAAACAAGCTTGATGATTCTACCGTAAAAGAAATTGTAGACGCAGCCGTAAGAATGGCAAGGGAAAAAACCGGTGCTCTTATTGTTATTGAAAAAAGTGTTCCCGTTGACCTTAAAAACCCGGGCATACACATTGACGCCGCAGTATCAAGCCAGCTGCTTACAAATATATTTGTAAACAAAACCCCTCTTCACGACGGGGCGGTTATAATAAAAAACAACAGAATAGCCTCTGCCGCCTGTATACTTCCCCTAACAGAGGCAAACCTTAACAGTGACTTGGGAACAAGACACAGAGCCGCCGTAGGAGCAAGCGAGGTTTCGGACGCTTATATTGTTGTTGTTTCGGAAGAAACAGGCAAGATTTCCGTTGCCCACGAGGGCAGCCTGAGAAGAGGCTTAAGCGCCGCAAAGCTTACGGAGATTTTATCCCCTTCACAAAAGACGAGCTATCTTGCTTTCAGCACCTTGTGGAAAGGACTGCATAATAATGAGAACAAAAAAGATAACTGAAAACATAAAAAAATTTTTTGAGACAAATATAAGTATAAAAATATTTTCTCTTGTTTTTGCTTTTGCAATGTGGTTTATAGTTA
>JAJQBF010000018.1 GCA_021203425.1 Clostridiales bacterium
CCAAGGTAACTTCCACTTCTAATTCCACTGTGGAATTTACTTTGGGAATTTACTTTGAAAAAATATTGCAGGATACGATTCAGCTTGGTATTGTAAAGTCTGAAAGAATATGTTATTATGGAATAAGCTTTAAATTATTTAAGGAGGATGTTATGAAGAATAAAGCAAAAAAAGGTAATTTCAGCAGTCAGTTCGGGTTTGTTATGGCGGCAGCTGGAAGTGCTGTCGGTGTAGGAAATCTCTGGCGTTTTCCATATTTGGCGGCTAAAGACGGCGGCGGACTGTTTATATTGATCTATCTTGTTTTGGTTCTCACATTTGGGTTTACGCTGCTTGTGTCGGATATAGCTATTGGAAGAAAGACGAAAAAAAGTGCTATATATGCATATGCGGAAATGAACAAAAAATGGAGCGTTCTTGGGATTGTAACTTTTCTGGTTCCGGTATTGATTATGACATATTATGCTGTAATCGGTGGCTGGATCACAAAATACTTGACCGTATATTTAACGGGGACAGCTGAAGCTGCCGCCGAAGACGGGTATTTTACCTCATTTATTTCGTCAACTGTTTCTCCTGTGGTATTTTCCCTGTTTTTCATGGGCTTAACAGCGTTGATTGTATATAATGGTGTGGAAAAGGGCATTGAAAGAGTTTCAAAATTTATTATGCCTGTTCTGCTTGTTATGGTAGTGGGCATTGCCGTTTTTTCTTTGACGCTGACGAATACAGACAATGACGGAATTACAAGAACCGGTCTTCAAGGGTTAGCGTTTTATCTGAAACCAAGTCTGGAAGGAATTACGCTTCGGCGTTTTCTGCAAATATTGCTTGATGCCATGAGCCAGCTGTTCTTTTCCCTCAGCGTTTCAATGGGAATTATGATTACATACGGATCATATGTCAAACCGCAGGTCAACCTGAATAAATCAGTCAACCAGATAGAGTTTTTTGACACATCTGTGGCATTACTCTCCGGTATGATGATCATTCCTGCAGTCTATGTTTTCTCAGGAACAGAAGGCATGAGTGCAGGACCGAGCCTGATGTTTATTTCTCTGCCGAAGGTTTTTCATGCGATGGGCAGAATAGGGGTCTTTATCGGAGCGGCATTTTTTCTCACGGCAGCATTTGCAACACTTACTTCATGCATTTCGGTGTTGGAATCAATCGTTGCCAACTGTATGGATATTTTCCACGCAAGCCGTAAGAAGGTAACTCTTGTGCTTACGGTCATTTATATGGCTGTATCTGCGATAATCACTCTTGGTTACAGCGTTTTCTATTTGGAAGTGAAGCTGCCTAACGGAACCGTCGGACAGCTGCTGGATATTATGGATTATATAAGCAACAGTGTAATGATGCCGTTTATTTCACTCTTCTCTTGTATCCTGATCGGATGGATAGTGGGGTCAAAATGGATTTCCGACGAAATGGAATCAAGCGGACATACGTTCAAACGAAAAAGATTGTACAATATTATGATAAAATACATAGCTCCGGTTATAATGTTTGTTTTGGCATTGCAGTCAATCGGAATCCTTAATGCATTTTTGGGTTAAATTGAAATTTGAATCGGACTTTTACGAAAACTAAGAGCTTATTATCATAACAAAGAAACCTGCGGAAGTTTTCTGTAAAAACCGAACCATTGACCGATAGGAAAGAGACTCTGTCCGGGCAAAAATAGGAGGCTGTGAAAAACTTGAAAATTCAATTTTTTTACAGCCTCAATTCACTTTAATATTGATTTACATAATACTAAGAAGTAAACCGCCCAATAAACTGTCTTATCGGTAATGTTTTGTTAGATGGTTTGGTGTATAGTGGCGTGAGAGATCGCTGCTCAATTAATG
Organism: Clostridiales bacterium; assembly: GCA_021203425.1. Classification (GTDB taxonomy): domain Bacteria; phylum Bacillota; class Clostridia; order Lachnospirales; family CAG-274; genus JAJQCI01. The sequence continues at coordinate 1,857 of JAJQBF010000018.1, forward strand.
GGCAGCATTTTACTTGATTAGTGCCAAAGTGGAATTTTAAGAGTTGAAAATCCAATATATATTTTATTTGTACAGGCTAAAAAGTAAGCAGCTCCAAATAATTTTATGATAAAAGCCATAATATTCTCATAATATAGTAAAAAAACAGGTGGTTTATAATGGCAAACAAAATCAGAAAATTTATAAATAAAGTTGGCAATAATTCGATGGTTGTATATACAGCGGCTTTAGGAGTGATTTGCTTTGTGGGGTTATTGGGGATAAGACCGATTGTGCTGTCAAATACGGTGGAGGTGTCGGCGGCAAAGAAGGCTTTGCCGATTTATTGTGTGGGTAGGGACGACAACAAGATTGCCATATCGTTCGATGCGGCTTGGGGAGTGTATAGATTAAGAAGGAATTTTACACACTGTGTGTAATAGCCCGAAACCCGCATAAATTAGCGGAAAACTGAGGTTTTGCTCTTTTGCGGATTTTGGCTGATTTAATATTACATGTTAAATTAGCCGAGAATAGCGAGGCTTAGAGTCGGTTTATAATGATATGAAAGGGTTTTGCAATGAAATCTACTGCAGTTTTCGGTAATTAAAAATTGGTGTCTTTAACTATGGCATTTGCCTATTTTCTAAACTGAACGGTACGCTCGCTATTTACTTTAAAATCTTCGGCAATAATCATCTGTAAATTATAATTGTCAATATTTCGAGAAACCTGCTTGCAGATTTCTTTTTTAAATATATAGGCTT
>JAJQBF010000264.1 GCA_021203425.1 Clostridiales bacterium
TTCTAAAAGTATACTTTATGGTTGATTTATGTGCATTTTTTCTATTTCAGCCATTATTCTATAGTAAGTACTTGCACTGTGGCTTATGGTTTCAATGGCTTCATTTACCGATATTTCCTTGTTTTTAACTTGTAAGTATATGTCGATATAGTCTTCGGCATTATATATTTTCTTTCTCCCGAATTTAACACCTTTTTTTCTTAGCAACGGCTATGCCCTCTGCCTGCCGCTGTCTTATGTTTGCTCTTTCGTTTTCGGCTACGAAGCTGAGATTTGGAGGGTCAGGTCGCTTATAAATGTACCGAACAGGTCTTTGTTTTTTGTTGTATCAAGCAAAGGCATATCCAAAACAACTATATCCACCTTCTTTTTATATGTAATTATTCTCCACTGCTCAATAATTTCGCTGTAGTTCCTGCCCAGTCTGTCAATACTTTTAATAACAAGAATATCATTTTTCTGAAGCTTTCTCATGAGCTTCTTAAAATTAACCCTGTCAAAATCTTTTCCGCTCTGCTTGTCAATGAAAATATTTTTGTCTTCTACACCGTATATTTTCATAGCGACAACCTGTCTGTCTTCGTTTTGTTCCTTAGAGGAAACCCTGACATAACCGTAAATCATAAAAACACCTTCTTCCTTATATTGTAAATTTATTTTAACATTAAAAAGAAACACAAATACCGAATAAATTTTCTGTTTCGGTATTTGTGCTTCAACTTGTTCTGATAAATAATATATAAGTCAAAAATGTTCTTTTACGATTGTATATGGGTTGTTGGAAACGTTTTTCTTGATGTGTCATGTGTCAGGAAAATTATTTACTTTATTTTTCTGTAATTAATAAGGGTATAATGATATGTCAGAATTTCAGGAAAAGAAGATTTTTTAGCTGTTTGACACACGGCACAGTGACACATATGGTAGGGGAAGCAAGTACTGCTTTGTGTGTCAGAAGTTTTGTTGCTTGAATTACTGCAGAACCTGTATTACCTTTTACCTATTCAATATGTGTTAATGTGTTATGTGTCAGATAAATCTCTTATTTTTATGGTGTAAAGCGTATATTTGCTCTTCAAAATCGTGAAAAAAGAGGTTATTTTTTGCTGACACATGACACATACAAGAAAATTATTCTTTTTCGATTTATCGTCATATTAAAATAGTTGGTTAAAATTTATATCAGAAATGCTGCATACAAGGGTACAGAAATAACATCGTCTGTCTTTCCGAAATTTTTGGTTGAAATTCTTAAGGCATAGTCGGGAAAATATTTCTGTGTGAAAAGGTTTAGACTTCGGGAACGGACGTGTTTTCCTTTTTTTACCTCTATGCCGTAAATCATATCTTCTTTTTGTAAAACGAAATCAAGCTCGGCTTGTGAGTTTGCTCTTGTCCAATAATACAAGGGATAGCCTTTTGCGGCAAACTGCTGTGCTATATAGTTTTCGGTTACTGCTCCCATAAATATATTTGCAGTATTTGTGAGAATTGTGTTTACAGACATTTTGGATTTGTTTACAAGCAGACCCACATCGGACATATATATTTTAAAAGCGGTTTGATCTGCATAAACGGCAAGGGGCTGAGGACCTTGGTCGATTCTCTGACATTCCAGTATAACTCCGGTTTGCTTAAGCCATTCTATGGATGCTCCGAAAATGGTTGAAGAACCGCCTTTTTGTACTACCTTGTATTGAAATTTTTTATTGTCCTTTGCAAGCTGTGCCGGAATTGAGTTGTAACAGGCTCTTATTTTGACTGCTTCGGTATTTGTGGCATATTTTGACATATCCGCAGTATAGCTATCTAAAATATCGTTTTGCACAAGACCGGCATCAATATATGAATTTGTCTGTATAAAACTTTTTACAGCCTCGGGCATTCCGCCTACTATGAGATAGTCACGATAAAGGTTTAATGCCTTGTTATGAAGAGAATCATTCATAGGCTTGAAAGCATTATAGCAGTCATATATTTCCTCACACAAAAAGTTGTTTTCTGTTGCCCAAAGAAACTCTTCAAAATCAAGTGGGAAAAGCTGATAAATATTTACCTTTCCCACAGGAAAAGAAGTCGATTTTCTGTTTATGGCAACTCCTAACAGACTGCCTGCGGCGGCAATATGATATTCGGGTGTTTCTTCACAAAAATATTTAAGAGAGGTTACAGCTCGTTCACAAGCTTGAATTTCATCAAATATAATCAGTGTTTCACCGGGAAGAATACGTTGACTGGCTTCTGCTTCGAGATATTTAATCAGCTTGGTAGGAGATATGTTATCATCAAAAAATGATGCTACTGTTTCGTTGCTTTCAAAATTAATATACACAGTGTTTTTATAGTTTTCCCTGCCAAACTGCCTGAGAATATAGGTCTTTCCTGTCTGTCTTGCTCCGTTTAATATCAAAGGTTTTCTGTTCGGACTGTTCTTCCATGACAAAAGCCTTTCTGTTATTTTTCTTTTCATATCTTCACCTCCGTTTGTTGATATTATATCACCATTATTAGAGATAAGTCAATAAAAATCATAAAATATTACACGTGAATCTAATTTTGTAATAAATCTGTAACATCAATTAAGGCAACAAAACA
>JAJQBF010000278.1 GCA_021203425.1 Clostridiales bacterium
TTATATATCATTATGTTATTTTTAAACTTTTATTGATAATATCCCGTTACGTTGTTTGCTTTCATCCACTTAAGCTTAGATTCCATAAGCTTGTTTATGGCATCGCTTTCAGTGTTAAACATTTCACTTAAAATATTTTTTGCCGTAAAAAGGTCATTATAAGTAAGTGTAGGATAATCTACCATAGTGCTTGCCGTTCCCGTATAATACAGGGCATATTTAAGGTTATTATTTGACATTATCCACTGTTTACAAGTGTCTTCAACCGCCAAAAGCAGTTTATCTCCCAGTGTTTTAAAACCCTCATATTTTGTTTCATTATATACTTCGTAAAGCAGATTCATCTCGGCAACCTGATGATTAAGGGAACTGTGAGTACTTTTATATTCACCGTCAAAGCCGTAATCCTGAACAAGCCAGCCGCCGTTTTCGGTTTCATAATGATGATTTGAGGCAAAGTCATAATAAAACTTCATATATTTAAAAAGAGAATCTATAAATTCAGACCGCCTGTACCTTGTGTATGCATATAAAAGCCCTTTGGCAAAGTCAGTATTAAATCTTGTGTCATAAAATTTACCGCCTATTCCGAAATCGGAATAAAGCCAGTTGACTTTAGGACCTGTTGCCCAATATCCCTTTTCATTTTGATTATTCATACAAATATATGTAAAGGCAAAACCTAAGTCATATGCCCCGGGGAAACTGCCGTAATGAGCAAAGGTTACCGCAGTATAACTGCTGGGCTGTCTGTAAAGAGAACCGTTTCCATAGTAAGGTATATATTGTTCAGGCTCTGTAAAATAATATCCGTTCCATAAAAATCTGCTGCCTGAAACTAAATCAGCCGACATTATATTGGTCTGGTTTACATTTTCCCACGCAACAAGCCGCCTTTCGGATTTTAAGACCCAAATACTGCCGTTATAGGCACCGCTGCTGTTTAAGGTATATTTAATGTCATAATGCAGCCCGTCTTCCGATTTTCTGACTGTTACGGGTTGTTCGAGGCTGCTGTATATAACAGCTGTATGACTGTCTTCATAAGCTGTATAGACAGAGGGTACACCGACAATTACATGAAATTTATCAGTATCTATAAACAATGTTGCTTTAGGCAGATTGTTTATATCCGTCACTGAATTCCACTTAGCCGAGGCAGTATCATAATAGCGTATTTCAACCGTGCTCCCGGGTATTGAAAAACCGTTTGTAAGCTTGTCTCCCTGTCTGCTGTTAGGTGTGAATGAATAATTGTATAATTCGAATATATCTCCGCTGTCAAAATTAAAGGTTTTAAGCTCGGCATAGCAAACATCTGTATTTTGATAAATCTCTGTGTTTAATTCAGCTCCCTCAACAGCAGAAATATTTGTTGCTAAATAGTTATATATGTCGTCAAGTCCCTCAGCTGTAATTTCATCGGCATAACAAAATCTTGCCGCCATTAAAATAAATACAGCTGCGGTTAATAATATTTTTTTCATTCTTTCTCCTTAATTCATAATTATCCTTATATGGTTTCGTGGTGTCAAATTACCCTGTATTATTTATCCCTGTATATTAAAGCATGATATTTTTCCTGTTCAAGTTCGGGAATGTCCAAGTCGTCCATTGCCTCGTGAGCTGAAACATTATGCTTTTTCATATACCTTATTATGATCCTGTGGGTTGCTCCCGTTTCCCCTTCCGCACGTCCTTCTGCACGTCCTTCCTTTATTGCTTTTGCACGGCTTTCAGCTATGAGGTTTTCCTCGTGAATTTTATACATTTCTTCTTGATCAAACAAATCTATCATAATGTCAACAACCTCCTTTTCATATTCCTCAAGAAATTCAGTCAAAACATTTTCGTTTTTGCAAATATTTATTGCCGCCTGTACCGCAGCAGAGGTTCTGCCGTAAATTTTTGCCTGCGCATCTATAACTTTTGAAAAAACAATGTACTGGCTGATAATTCCATTGCCGTTTTTCTCTGTAATCAGTTTAACCCTAACCTCAATTGCAGTTTGTTCTCCGCCGAAAAATTCCTCCGACAAGGATATAACTTCTTTATCTGTTTTTTTATCACCCGTATAAACAACATACAGCTCAGGCTTAGGGATTTTAATCGATTTTGTACTGTATAAGTCTTTCTTAGTAGCTTTAAAATATTCCTGATATGTCCTTGCCAAATACATAAAACTTCTGACAATTATATTCATAGACAAAGTAGACTGTGCCTCAACCAAGATAAAAAGCTTATCCTTAACAGCAAAGCCCAAGTCATTAGTCATATCATTTATAAATATAGGTGCAAGGGTTATTATATCAAGACCATCAACCGTAGTGTTTGTATCCTCCGGGTGAAGAGCCTGATAAAGCTGCAAAAGATATTTTTTTATTTTAAAAATTCTTGTAAAAACACTGTCCTTAATCTTTCTGTTCATATTATACCCGCCTGCGGGGGCAGATTTATTTTTTATGTCTTCCGATTCCACTTTTCAGACTCACCTCACTTCCGTAAACCTATTATACTATAAATCAATTAAATTATCAACCTAAAACCGAATATTAAATATAGATATTTTTATACAAAAAGGCATCATTTATCT
>JAJQBF010000240.1 GCA_021203425.1 Clostridiales bacterium
GCTATACATAATTCTTTTGTTATTTGCTCTGTCTACTTGACAGGGGTGGGTTCAAGCTGCCGTCCTTTTTCGTGTCCGTAAACGAAGTATTTGCTGCTGAAATAAAAACAAAAAAAGTGTTGCTTTTAGATTTTTTTGTGGTATAATCGGTTTATAGCTATGGGTAGTATCTCGGCTTAGAGAACTGCACCTCAAGGACAATTTAAAATATAAGAAATATTGCCGCCGTATTTTGGGACTTGCGGCGGTTCTGCAAAAAACGATACCCAAGGAAATAAGCATTTCCGAGTTACCCTGAAGACGGGGTCTTAAAGGGGTTGTATTTTTGGATTAAATTCTTTTTTATTTTCCGGAATTCTTATCCACAGCTAAATTTATTTATATTCAGGAGAAATGAATAATGAAAATTACAACGGATTATTTCAGAAAAGCAAAGGAAAAAGGCGAGAAAATCACTATGCTTACGGCATATGATTATACAACGGCAAGCCTTATCGATGAGGCGGGAATTGAATCTATTTTAGTAGGCGATTCTCTGGGAAATACGATTTTAGGCTATGATTCAACTATTCCCGTTACAATGGAAGATATGATTCATCACACAAAGGCTGTTACAAGGGGAGCAAAAAACGCTCTTGTTATTGCGGATATGCCTTTTATGAGTTATCATGTTTCTGTTGAACAAAGCTGTATAAACGCAGGCAGACTCATTAAAGAAGGCGGTGCCGCAGCTGTTAAGCTTGAAGGCGGCAAGGAGTTTGCCGAAACAATTAAGGCTATTGTAAGATGTCAAATTCCCGTATGCGGACATATCGGTTTAACACCTCAGTCAATTAATGCTTTCGGTGGTTTTAAGGTTCAGGGAAAGACAGCAGAGGCGGTTAAAAAACTTTTGGAAGATGCCAAGGCTCTTGAAGAGGCAGGGGTTTTTGCTGCTGTAGTTGAAGGTGTTCCGGCAAAGGTAGGTAAGATGATTTCAGAAAGCGTTTCTTATCCTGTAATAGGTATAGGCGCCGGAAAAGACTGTGACGGTCAGGTTCTTGTATATCAGGATATGCTGGGAATGTATCCCGACTTTAAGCCTAAGTTTGTAAAGCATTTTGCTCTTGTAGGCGATGTTATGAAGAAGGCATTTAAAGATTATTCAGACGAGGTTAAAAACGGAACCTTCCCCGCTGAGGAACACACATATAAAATAAAAGACGAAGAAATAGAAAAGCTTTATTAAAGAGGTTAATACAATGAAAATTTTAAAAACAGTTAAAGAGGTTAAGGACGAAGTTAAAGCTTGGAGAAAGGAAGGTCTTTCTGTAGGGCTTGTGCCTACAATGGGTTGGCTTCACGAAGGTCATTTAAGCCTTATAAAAAACGCAAGGGAAAATAATGACAGAGTTGTTGTAAGCGACTTTGTAAACCCTCTTCAGTTCGGACCTAACGAAGACTATGACAACTACCCCAGAGATTTAGACAGAGATGCCGGTCTTTGTGAAAAGGCAGGGGTTGACGTCATTTTTGCACCAGGTATTGAAGAAATGTATCCCGAGGGCTTTTGTTCTTACGTTGATATGAACGGCTTAACAGGAGGGCTTTGCGGAAAGACAAGACCTATTCATTTCAGAGGGGTTCAGACTGTTGTAAACAAGCTGTTTAACATAGTTACTCCCGATAATGCATATTTCGGCGAAAAAGATGCTCAGCAGCTTGCTGTAATAAAAAGAATGGTCTTAGACCTTAATATGAATGTTAAAATAAACGGCTGCCCCATAATTCGTGAGGAAGACGGTCTTGCAAAAAGCTCCAGAAATTCATATTTAAGTCCGGAGGAAAGGAAAGCCGCTCCCATTATAAACAAGGCTATGACAAAGGGCAGAGAAATGATTAAAAACGGAGAGAGAGACGCAAAAAAGGTTATTGACGCAATATCCGAAATCATTCTTTCCGTGGGCATAACAAAAATAGACTATGTAAGTATTGTAGACAGCTTAACACTTGAGCCTGTCGAAAAAATAGAAAAAGACATATTATGCGCCTGTGCGGTTTATATGGGCAATTCCGCAAGGCTTATAGACAATTTCAGCCTCGAAATTTAAAGGAGGGCTTTAAATGACTTTAGAGATGCTTAAGGGAAAAATTCACAGAGCAACTGTAGTTCAGGCAGAGCTTAATTATGTAGGCAGTATAACAATAGACCCTGTTCTTTGTGAGGCAGCCGGCATACTGGAATATGAAAAAGTTCATATTGTGGACATAGACAACGGTGAAAGATTTGAAACATATGTTATCTTCGGTGAAGAAAACAGCGGTATGATCTGCTTAAACGGTGCAGCCGCAAGAAAGGTTTCCGTCAGCGATAAAATAATAATTATGGCTTACGTTTCACTAACTCCCGAAGAAGCAAAATCTCATAAGCCGAAGGTTGTTTTTGTCAATGAAGATAACTCTGTAAAGTCCGTTTCCAACTATGAAAAGCATGGAAGACTTTCGATGTAAAGCCGCATAAAGTGTAATTAAAATAAAAAAAGGCGGCTGGTGTGATATAATCCCCTTAGAGTAGACACTTGAAATAACAAAAACATTTCAAAAC
>JAJQBF010000140.1 GCA_021203425.1 Clostridiales bacterium
ATAACAGATAGTTTGTTATTGATTCAGGAAGATAAAGTTATAATTATAAGGAGAATAATATGCGGACCAAATATATTTTCGTTACAGGGGGCGTTGTTTCCGGCTTAGGCAAGGGTATAACGGCGGCTTCTCTTGGAAGACTTCTTAAGGCAAGAGGCCTTAAGGTAACAATTCAGAAATTTGACCCATACATTAATATTGACCCGGGCACAATGAGCCCCTATCAGCATGGCGAGGTTTTCGTAACCGAAGACGGTGCCGAAACCGACCTTGACTTGGGTCACTACGAAAGATTTGTTGATGAAAATCTTTCCGTAAACAGTAATGTTACAACAGGCAAAATTTATTGGTCTGTTTTAAATAAAGAGCGTAAAGGCGATTACCTCGGCGGAACCGTTCAGGTTATACCCCATATTACAAATGAAATAAAGAACAGGGTTTACAGAGGCAAGAAGACCGGTGCCGACTTCGTTATAACGGAAATCGGCGGAACCGTAGGCGATATTGAAAGCGAGCCTTTTCTTGAAGCCATAAGACAGGTAAGCTATGAAGTGGGGAAAGAAAATGTCCTTTACATACACGTTGCCCTTATTCCTTATCTTACAAAATCTCAGGAGCTTAAAACAAAGCCCGCCCAACACTCTGTAAAGCAGCTTCTTCAAATCGGAATTCAGCCTGACATAATCGTATGCAGAACAGAACACAGCATCTCCGAAAATGAAAAAACAAAGCTGGCTCTTTTCTGTAATGTAACAAAAGAATGTATAATTGAAAATATAGACTGCGACTCTATTTATCAGGTTCCTCTTCTTCTTGAAAGCGAAAACCTTGCGGAAATAGTCTGCGAAAAACTTAATGTAGAAGCCGGAGAACCGGAGCTTACAGACTGGTGCAGTGTTGTTGAAAAGGAAAAAAACTTAAACGGCAGTGTTACAATAGCTCTTGTAGGCAAGTATGTCGCCCTTCATGATGCTTATCTTTCCATAATTGAATCTCTGCGCCATGCAGGAATCCATACAGGGGTTAAGGTAAATATTCGCTGGGTACCTTCTGAAGAGCTTGAAAGCGGCGATATGAGCCTTCTTGAAGGCGCCGACGGTATTCTCGTTCCCGGGGGATTCGGTCAGAGAGGTGTTGAGGGAAAAATTTCGTCTATTACCTACGCAAGAGAAAATAAAATTCCTTTCTTCGGAATTTGTCTCGGAATGCAGTGTGGAGTTATAGAATATGCCAGCAATGTTCTTAAATATGAAGATGCAGATACATCTGAAAACTCTCCCGAATCTGCTCACCCCGTAATTGACCTTATGCCCGAACAAAAGGACATTGAAGATATGGGCGGAACAATGCGTCTGGGTGCATATCCCTGTAAGCTTACGGAAGGAACTCATTCATATGATGCCTACGGCACAGCCCTCATCTATGAACGTCACCGCCACCGCTATGAGTTCAACAATGAATTCAAAAAGGACTTTGAAAAAGCAGGGCTTGTCTTCGCAGGGCTTTCCCCTGATGAAAGACTTATTGAAATAGTAGAGCTTAAAAAAGAGGTTCACCCTTGGTTTGTAGGTGTTCAGTTTCACCCTGAGTTTAAATCACGCCCAAACAGGCCTCACCCTCTGTTCAGAGATTTTATAGAGGCTGCAAAGACTTTTTCGAAATTAAAGAAAGAACAAAATTAAAATACAAAACATAAATGACAATAAACGGCGGCTGCCTGTTCTCACCTGAGACTCGGCAGCCACCGTTATTTATATATTATTTTTCTCTTACGAACAGCGCCTTAAATACTGTTCTTACCAAAGGCTGTATGAAAAACAGCTGACTGAAATATGCAAAAGGAAAGTTAAAACAAACCAGCTTAAGCCAGTTTGCAAGAAGTGTAAATACATTAAAGCCGGCATAATAGGGATAGTAGAATATAGCCGCCAAAAAGCTCATTGCAGGGCACATTAAACCTACAGTAGCACAAATAATTGCCGTTTCAAACATCATATGATGGGTTTCACGGGGGTCAAAAACCTTAGCGGCAAGCTTAAATGAACAGGGACTGCCCATAAGACATTCAAGCCCGTAGGCAAAACAAAATTCAATAAGTATTACAGCCCAAATAGGAAGCATATGACCGAACATATATACGCCGCCCTGTGTATTTATGGCGCCTATGACACTGTCTGCCCCTGTAATATTCATAAGGGTTTATCCGTTTACAACATACAGGCTGTAAAAAACATAACCATGAACTGTAACAATTACAGTTAAAAAAGCAAATATCATTCTTTGAAACTGATTTTTAGGCATAAATAAAAACTCCTTTTCGATTTCTGTTTTTTTCAACAAAAAAACACAAGCCACCTTTACATAATCAAATCATGGAATGCATAGGTTCAGTAATCAGATTTATGTGCAAAGCACTACTTGTGTCGTTTATGCTGAATATAAATTATTTTTTTGCTGTCATTTGAATATTTTATCAGAGTAAAATTAAAATGTCAAGAATAAAATTTCATAAGGTGTGGACACAATGCGCATATTATAACTTTACAAAAAATCAAGGATAGAGAAA
>JAJQBF010000273.1 GCA_021203425.1 Clostridiales bacterium
CCCTTGACAATTTATTACTTGGCTAAGTGTAACCAATCATTGACACCCTAACATAATTTAAAATTTTTGTGCCTGTTGGGTCGGTAAATATATATTCAAAGCGGTTGTTGCAGTCAAAATCTCCGGGAAGATATATTGCCGTTGCATCTGTGTCATCGGCTTTTGAGAAACCTGTTTCCGTAAGAATATATTTAATCGTTGTCTGCGAAGTCAGGCTTGTAGTGAAAATTTCCTTAACTCCGTCTTCGTTCATATCTCCGAAGTAAATATAGTTGTCCGTTATTTCATCATCATTATAATAGCTGCGCCATAAAAGAGTAAAATTGCCGGAATAAACAAATATATTTGTTCCGTCTGTTATGGCATAAACCCTTGTACCGTTTCCGTAAATATCACAGGAGCTCATACCTTTTATGTAGTGTATAAGCTTGTAGTTTTCGGTGTTGTCTCTTGTTTCACCGTTAAAAAGAGAAACTGTTGAGCTGCTGCCCAAGATTATAACCCCATCTTCATACAAAATTTGTATAAAGCCTGTGTCGTACAGGTCAAAACCCGAATCGGTCGGGTTTAAAAGGCTGTCAAGTATAATTATTTTTCTTGACTTCTTATTTCCGTTTTCATCAATATCTCCGACCAGAACAGCACATTTTCCGTCGTTGTCGAAAGCGGCATCAAAGGGAATATAGCCGAAATCATCTTCGGAATATGACTTTGTCAACTCAAAGGCTCCTGTTCTGAGGGTATAAAAATTCAGACGGTTGTCTTCGATAACAGCGGTCATACCCGATTTAGGGCTTATATCGGAAAAATTATCAAAATCCAATGTGATTTCCGTTTCCGTAAAATCAATATTTTCGATTTCCGTATTTTCAAACACGGTAAGAACACTGTTGTCTTTGAATACTGCCTCATCGCCCATACTGTATACAACATCGTTATATGTATAATATCCGCAAATTATTAAATTGTTTTTAAAATAAAACCTTGCATCTCCGCCCCAGTCACCGTTTGGGTGATAAATGGGCACTGCCGCTGTTGCGGTACGCTCGCCTCCAACCCAGTTTTTGGTATCATAACCCATTTTTTCGCTTACTTCACGGAGCTTTTCGTAGTTTGCATCTTCCTCATAGGGAAAAAAACCCGCTCCGAACTTAATTTCTTCGGGAGAGTAAGTCCAGTTTAGGCTTTGCAGCTCACTTTCCAATATTGTCCCGAAAATTTCCCTGTCTTCCGCAGTCAAAACATATTCATTTTCGGTTTCTTCTTCCGTATTTAGTGTACAGGCATTAAAACCGGCACAGATCATTAATAAAAACAGTATTTTTTTCATCTTCTTTATCCCCTAAGAAAGTTAATTTCCCTTATATGGCAGATGTTTGTGTACACTAACACCGCCGCACTGCAAAAGCCCGATTGCTGTGCGCTTGACACACTCCCGCAATCGTCCGGTATTCGCCGCTCCGGACTGTCGTCCTACGCTGCTCATACCGGGGAGGTTGTCTGATATACAGTCAGCTGTGCAAACTCCGTTTGCCTATCTGCCTGTCTATTGACAACGCTTTTATAGTAATTATACAATAAACAAAGTCTCATTTCAATTTCAGGAATGTTATTTCACTTTTACGTTTATGTTACAGGAATGCATAGCAAACTGCTATTATAATCGGAAGTGTCGGAATTAACAAAAGCATAGACTGGACAACGGTAACAGCCGCCAGCTTAGGCGCACAGTCATAAGCCTCGGCAAAAATTATGTTCATTGAGCCGCAGGGCAGAGCCGTCAAAACAACCATTGTTCGGGGCAGTATTCCCCTAAAGCCCAAAAAGTGGAGAACAGCCGCCATAATTAAGGGAAGAATCAGCAGCCGCATTGCCGATACCACATATGCATATTTGTTTTTAATAAGCATAGACAGTTCCATTTCGTTTATTTCACAGCCTATAATTATCATAGAAACGGGAAAAACCATACTTCCTATTGATGAAATCGGGCTGAGCAGCATATCGGGTATGTGGAATGGTGAAAAGAATATGATGAGAGCGATTATACAGGCAACGGTAACCGGTTTTTTCAGCGCCGCTTTTATGTTAAAGCCATTTTCACCGCTTAAAAGATTTATGCCGTATATATACATCAGGGCATTGTAAAATAAATTATATATAACGCAGTAAAGAGTACCTTCTTCGCCGAAAAGCTCCCCTGTAAGGGAAAAGCCTATATAGCCCACATTTGCAAATGTTATCATTGTTATAATAATTCTTTTTGAGTTTTTGTCAAGTTTAAAACGCTTTACAAGAAGATGACTGAAAATTATAACAAGAAGATAGTAAAGCCCTGCAATAACAGCACTGTAACCTACATTTACGGCAAGTTCTTCGGAATATTCGCAGACTGATGCCTCAAGAATGTTAAATGGCACAATTCCGTTTACAAGCAGACTGCTTAAGCCCTTTTGAAGCTCATCTGTAATTATGCCCGTACGCTTCAGAATAAAGCCTACGGCTACCACAAAAATTATTTTAACCATAATCGACGCTAAAAATATAATATCC
>JAJQBF010000126.1 GCA_021203425.1 Clostridiales bacterium
TCCTACGAAAATACCAGGGCTATAGTAAAAATATTGGAGGAAAAGGCTAAAAAAGACAGAGTTTCCGTTCCGGTTGCCGGAATGACGGAACTGGGGCTTGTTCTTATGACGAGAAAAAAGACGGGTCTGCCCTTAAAGAGCCACCTTACAAAGCCCTGCCCCCACTGCGGAGGAAAGGGATATATTTCAAAACTTGAAAGTTGAATGCAAAAAATTGCCTGATGAATCTCATCGGGCTTTTTTGTGCGGAAAATGATATAATCGGTAGTCAGTTTATATATTTTTATTTGCCCCTTTTGATAAAATTTTCGGTGTATCAGGCTGTATAATATAAATAACAAGGGGGCGTATATATGATAACCATATATGCAGAAATACTGTTTTTTATTAATTTTGCTATGATTTTTTTGTGCTTATACTTATGAGAATGTTTTTGAAGAGAAAGAAAAGCATTTTTTTCTGTCTTGCCTCGGCGGCTTTCGGCAGCGGCGGTTATATTTTACTCAGTTTTTGGGGAAAGCTTGGTTTTCTTAAAAATATTTTGGGATTTTCACTTTTGATTATGGTATGTGCTTTTATTGCCTATATTCCCGAAAATTTTAAAGAGCTTTTAAGGCTGTGGGGGCTTTTGTATTTATTTACATTTTTTATCGGCGGAATCTGTTCGGGAATTTTTTATTACACAAAAGCCGGAGCATATATAGGCGAAAATTTGAAATTGGGCTTTAAAAGTATAACACCTAAGCTGTTTTTGTTGTCGGTGATATTTTCTTACATAGTTATAAAAACAGGTTTAAAAATTTACAACAGCCGAATTATTAAGAAAAGGCAGTTTTACAGCGTCAGTGTAAGTCTAAAGGGTAAAAAGGCTTATTTTACCGCTTTGGGGGATACGGGAAACACTCTTAAAGAAAGCACAGGAGGAAAAACTGTTCTTGTGGCGGAATATGAGGCTGTTAAAAATGTCTTGCCGGAGAGCGGGCTTTTAAAAGAAGATATTTACGGTTATATAGCAAAGTACGGAAATGAGATAAAATTCAGCCTTGTGCCTTATAAAAGTTTGGGAAACAGGGGCGGAATAATAGTCTGCTTTCAGCCGGATATGATTGAAATAGACGGCAGAGAGTATGACAGCATAATTATAGGAATTTCATTTTTAACGCTTTCGTCTGACAGAAGTTTCAGAGGGCTTATAAATACGGAGGCGCTTATTACAGAGGGGGTTAACGTAAATGTTCGGAAAGCTGCTTGAATTCATTAAAAAAATTATTCACAGAGACAAAACAAACGAGATTTATTATATAGGCGGCTCGGAGGTTCTTCCCTCGCCGTTGGGCTTTGAAGAGGAGGTTTTATATACATCGATGTTGGGGACGAAAGACGAAAAGGAAGCAAAAAATGTTTTGATAGAACACAATCTGAGGCTTGTGGTTTATATTGCAAAACGTTTTGAAAATACGGGGGTAAATATAGAAGATTTAATTTCCATAGGAACAATAGGACTTATAAAGGCGATAAATACATTTAAAACAGACAAAAAGATAAAGCTTGCCACATATGCCTCAAGATGTATAGAAAACGAAATTCTTATGTTTTTAAGACGAAACACAAGAGTCAGGGCAGAGGTTTCAATAGATGAGCCGCTGAATGTAGACTGGGAGGGAAACGAGCTTCTTCTTTCGGATATTTTGGGAACAGATGTAGATATAATTTACAGAGGGATAGAAGATGAAGTTGATAAAAGTCTTCTGCGCAGCGCCATAAGCCGGCTTTCTCAGAGAGAAAGGGTAATAATAGAAATGAGATTCGGGCTTAAAAACGGCGGTGAAGAGATGACACAAAAGGAGGTTGCCGACAGGCTGGGCATAAGTCAAAGCTACATATCAAGGCTTGAGAAAAAAATAATTTTGCGGCTGAAGAAAGAAATTGTTAAGCTTATGTAATAAATAGAAAACGACCCAAAACCGTAATTTACAAAAATATCGGGCTGTGATATAATGTATATAACGGCTATAGCCGAAAAATATGTAAAGGAGCTTAAAAATATGGTACAAATTATTTTGGGTGTAGACGGAATGATGTGCAGTATGTGTGAAGCCCATGTAAATGAAGCCGTACAAATGGTTATGGACGTTGAAAAGGTAACATCGTCTCACAGCAAAAACCAAATCGTCATAATAGCCGAAAACGAACCGAACCCCGAAAAACTTAAGGCGGCAATAAACTCCACAGGATATAAAATGACAAGCTATGAATGTAAACCTTATAAAAAGAAATTCTTTTTCGGCAAATAATGGTGACAGTTCAGCTGTGATTTTTCGTTAAGCAAAATTTGTTATTTGTTTTGGTGAACTGCAGCTGTTTTTCAATTCACAAAAAAAGAAAATTTATTTAAAATAATTGACTAATTAAGCATTTCGTTGTATAATTACTATAAAAGCGTTGTCGATAGACAGGCAGATAGGCAAACGGAGTTTGCACAGCTGACTGTATATCAGACAACCTCCCCGGTATGAGCAGCGTAGGACGACAGTCCGGAGCGGCGAATACCGGACGATTGCGGGAGTGCGTCAAGCACGCAGCAATCGGGCTTTTATAGTAGGTGGTATGCGGCACATATGGGTGTTTACTATAAAAGCGATTGCGGGAATGCGGAGCATGGAGCAATCGGCTTATACAGTATGGTGGTATGAGATACACATGGGGTTTATTGTGATAAAAAATTTTGAAAATTTTTCAGGAGGAATGAGAAATGAAAATTGTACTTGCTTATTCGGGAGGCCTTGATACTTCTGTTATAATACCTTGGCTTAAAGAAAACTATGATAATCCGGAGATAATTGCCTGCTGTGTAGACGTAGGTCAGGGCAGTGAAACCGACGGACTTGAAGAAAAGGCTCTTGCTCAGGGGGCTTCAAAACTCTACATACTTGACGTAAGAGATGAGTTTATAAGAGAATATATCTATCCTATGGTTAAAGCCGGCGCAATTTATGAGGATAAATATCTTTTGGGAACATCTATTGCCCGTCCTCTTATAGGCAAAAAGCTTGTTGAGGTTGCCCTTAAGGAAGGTGCAGACGCAATCTGTCATGGCGCAACAGGTAAAGGCAACGACCAGATTCGTTTTGAGCTTGCTATAAAGGCTCTTGCTCCCGAAATTAAGGTTATTGCTCCTTGGAGAACATGGGATATTACTTCAAGAGAAGAAGAACTTCAGTATCTTGCAGACAGAGGACTTCCTGTTCCCATGACTAAGGAACAGAGCTATTCAAGAGACAGAAACTTATGGCACATCAGCCACGAAGGTCTTGACCTTGAAGATCCTGCTAACGAACCCAACTTTAAGAAACTGCTTACATTAGGCGTAAGCCCCGAGGAAGCACCTGACGAACCTACATATGTTGAAATCGGCTTTGAAAAGGGCATTCCTGTTACTCTTGACGGAAAAGAGGTTACACCTATCGAGCTTATGGATAAGTTAAATGAACTCGGCGGCAAGAACGGCGTAGGTATCTGCGACCTTGTTGAAAACAGATGTGTAGGTATGAAGTCAAGAGGCGTTTATGAAACACCCGGCGGCTCAATTCTCTATGCAGCACACAGAGATCTTGAATATTTATGCCTTGACAAGCAGACAACGGCTTTTAAGGAAATTATAAGAACAAAATATACAGAGCTTCTTTACTCGGGCGAGTGGTTTACTCCTCTTATGGAAGCATTACAGGCTTTTGTTGACAAAACACAGGAGACTGTAACAGGTACTGCAAGACTTAAACTTTACAAGGGCAATATTATTTCAGCCGGAGTTAAGTCGCCCAACAGCCTTTACAACGCAGAGCTTGCAAGCTTTACAACAGGCGAGCTTTACTCTCATAAGGACGCAGAGGGCTTTATTAACCTTTTCGGTCTGCCTCTTAAGGTCAGAGCAATGATGGGTCTTAATAAGCAGTATCTTAAATAAGAAAACAATTTAATTTTTGCTTTAAAGAAATGAAAAGCAAATGGAGGAATGAGCTTTGATTATGTTTATATCTATTCTGTTTTTTGCACTCCAGCTTTGGTTCTGCTATAAAGGTTATGAAACGGCAAAGCTTGTTTCGGTTTATGCTTGCATAGGCGGTTTTGTTTTCTGCATATTGCTTGGTTTGGGTATATTCGGCAAATGGGGCAGTGAAGAACCGGCTCATCAGGTTTTGGCTGTGATTATTGCCGGTATTGACATTCTTGCTTGTTTGGATATTGCAGCAGCAAGAATAGTTTACAAAATCTACTTAAAAATTACACAAAGATATATTTAATAGTTATCATAGGGGGTGTCTTTCGGCGCCCCTTTCTTTGAGAAAGGAGAAATCTATGAAAAAGCTTTCAAACGGCAGACTTTCAGTAGAGGCTGACAGCTTTACGGATCATTTTCATTCTTCAATTTCCTTCGACAGCAGAATGTATAAGGAAGACATAACAGGCAGTATTGCCCACGCAAGAATGCTCGGCAGACAGGGTATTATTCCCCTGAAGGACTCAATTGTTATTATTTCCGCCCTTGAAGAAATTTTAAAGGACATAGAATCCGGCAAAATTACCTTTGATGAAAAGGCGGAAGACATTCATATGAATGTTGAAACAATTTTGACGGAAAGAATCGGCGACATAGGCAAGAAGCTCCACACAGGAAGAAGCCGCAACGACCAGGTTGCCCTTGACATAAGAATGTACCTTAAAAATCAGGTAACGGACATAAGAGAGCTGATTTACAAGCTCCTTGAAACCTTAAACAATATTGCAAAGGAGCATATGGAAACAATTATGCCGGGCTTTACTCATTTACAGAATGCCCAGCCTGTCACCTTTGCCCACCACGTTTTAAGCTATTTTGAAATGTTTTCGAGAGATTCCGACAGACTGGCAGACTGCTATAAAAGAATAAATGTTATGCCCTTCGGCTCCGGTGCTTTGGCGGCCACAACTTATAATCTTGACAGAGAGGCAGTTTGTAATGAACTTGGCTTTGACAGCATAACCAGAAATTCTATGGACGGTGTTTCCGACAGAGATTTTGTCTGCGAGGTGCTTTTCTGTCTTTCTCTTCTTATGATGCACCTAAGCCGCTTTTGCGAAGAGCTTGTTCTTTGGAGCAGTCAGCAGTTTAAATTTATAGAAATTTCCGATGCTTACGCAACAGGAAGCTCAATTATGCCCCAGAAGAAAAACCCCGATATGGCGGAGCTTATAAGAGGAAAAACGGGCAGGGTTTACGGCGAGCTTATTGCCCTTCTTACAACCCTTAAGGGTTTGCCCCTTGCCTATAACAAGGATATGCAGGAGGACAAGGAAGGGGTATTTGACGCTGTTGACACTGTTAAAATGTGTCTGCCTGTGTTTACAAATATGATTGCCACAATGACAATTAATAAGGAAGATATGCTTGCCTCCGCAAGGCTTGGCTTTATGAACGCCACAGATGGAGCAGACTGGCTTGTTAAACACGGCGTGCCTTTCAGAGACGCTCACAGTATTATGGGTGAAATCGTTATGTACTGTATCGAAAAGGGCAAAACCCTTGAGGAATTAAGCCTTGATGAATATAAGTCCTTCAGCCCTGTTTTTGGGGAAAGCATTTATGACGACATAGACCTTAAAAGCTGTGTAAACAGAAGAACCGTCAAGGGCGGCCCCTCTAAGGAATATATCGACAGGGTTATTGCCGAAAATGACGAGCTTTTAAAGGGGGAACGGTTTTTATGAAGGCTGTGGAAACAGGCATAGTTTTAAAAAACAAAAAATTAGCCGAAAATATATATGATTTAAGAATAAGACTGCCTAAAATTGCCCCTATGGCGGTCTGCGGTCAGTTTGTAGAGGTTTATCCCGATAACGGTGCAAACCTTCTTTCAAGACCTATAAGCATATGCGAAATCAATGAAAATACAATAAGACTTGTTTTTCAGGTTGTGGGAAAAGGCACAAAGATTTTTTCGGAGCTTAAGGAAGGGGACAGCATAAGAGTTTTAGGTCCCTGCGGCAACGGCTACCCTTTACCCAAAGAAAAGGCGGAAAAACCGCAAAAATTTCTTCTTGCCGGCGGCGGTATAGGTGTTCCGCCACTTTTGGAAACGGCAAAACAGCTTAAAAAGACAGGCGATGTTGAGGTTTTCTTAGGTTTCAGAAACGGCAGTTTTTTGGTTGAAGACTTTGCACGCTTGGGGGTTAAGGTTCATATTGCCACAGACGACGGCTCAGTAGGCTTTATGGGTAATGGTGTAGGGCTTATGGAAAGCCTTGACGCAAAAGGGGACGCTATATATTCCTGCGGACCGAAAATTATGCTTAAGTTTTTGGCGAAATTCGGAGAGGCAAGAGGAATTAAAACTTATGTTTCTATGGAAGAAAGAATGGCCTGCGGAATAGGCGCTTGTGTAGGCTGTGTTTTGAAGATAAAAAGCGGTGAGGGCTACGAAAACAAGAAGGTCTGCAAGGACGGCCCCGTATTTGATTCAAGTGAGGTAATTTGGGAATGATTGACACAAGAGTAAAAATTGCCGGAATTGAATTTAAAAACCCTGTTACAACCGCCTCGGGAACCTTCGGCAGCGGCAGAGAGTTCAGCGACTTTGTAGATTTAAACAGGCTCGGCGCCGTTACCGTAAAGGGTGTTGCAAACAAACCGTGGCTCGGAAATGACGCCCCCAGAATTGCGGAGGTTTACGGCGGTATGCTTAACTCAGTTGGTCTTCAAAACCCCGGAGTGGAGTGGTTTATAAAAGAAGATATACCTTTTTTGAGACAGTTTGACACAAAAATTATTGTGAATGTCTGCGGTCACACAATTGACGAATATACGGAGTGCGTAAGAATGCTGCAAGAGGCAGACATTGATTTGCTGGAGCTTAACATTTCCTGCCCCAATGTAAAAGAGGGGGGAATGGCTTTCGGAACGGACTGCAAAATGATTGAAAAGGTGGTTTCTGCCGTAAAAAAAGAGGCAAAACAGCCCCTTATTGTTAAAATGAGCCCCAATGTAACGGACATAACGGAAACCTCAAAGGCAGCCGAGGTCGCCGGGGCAGATGCTCTTTCAATGATAAACACATTAACAGGTATGAAAATCGACATATATAAAAGAAAGCCTGTTTTGGCAAACAAAATAGGGGGTATGAGCGGCCCGGCTGTTAAGCCCGTAGCCGTAAGAATGGTTTGGCAGACCGCCAAGGCAGTAAAAATTCCCATTATAGGTATGGGCGGCATAATGTGCGCCGAGGACGCAATCGAATTTATAATGGCAGGAGCCACAATGATTTCCGTCGGAACAGCCAACTTCATAAACCCCACAGCCACAACAGACATTGTAACCGGCATAGAAGAATTTATGGAGAAAAACGGTATTAACAGCTTAGACGAAATAAGAGGAATTGTATAACTAAAAATAATGTTTATTTTTTGTTGACATAAAATTATTTTTTCGGTATAATGTAATTAACAGATGGGAAAAGCCACGCAGTGGGGGATCCATCGGGAGGTTTGGCTCCTGCGAATTAATCCGAAAGTTGAGCAGGACATAAGGGCTTGCACCTGTTGGCGGACAACAAAAAATTCCGAAAGTTGAGTAAGACATAAGGGCTTACACCTGTTGGCGGACAACTGAAAAACCAAACAGAACCTAAAGGGGCTTTTATATCTGCGGATATATCAGCCTCTTTAGTTTGAAGATAAATTTAAGAATGGAGAATGACAGATGTATCAGGGAGAAATAAAACAATATACTAAAAAGGAAGCCATAAAAGTTATTGTAAAAGGAGCAAAACTGTATAAGGCTAACCTTGAAAACAGGGAATTATTGTTTTTGTGCAAGTCGCCTTCTAAAAATATTACATACTATAAAGTCGATTTTAACAATTGGAACTATCTGCATTTCACAGGAGCCGAAACCACGCTTAAAGCATCTGCTTTTTATAAAAAAGCTCTTAGTAATACTTTACCCGTTATTGCGGTATTATCACGAAATTTTTTGAAAGAAAATATGTTTTGTGAAGTTACATATATATCAAAAAACATTAACATAAGTAACCTTCATTTTACATCTGAATTGGTCAGTTTAATTACGAGAGAGGCACTTTTACAAATAAAACCGAATATAAACATATAAAAAAGCCGGCTCGTTATGAACCGACTTTTGTTTTAGCAATTTTTTATTCTTCAGCAGGAGCCTCTGTTTCGGCAGGAGCTTCTTCGGCAGCCTTAGCGTTTCTGTCAATAGCTGCTTTAATGCTTAAGCTGATTTTCTTATTGTCAAGATCAAGCTCTGTTACCTTAGCTGTGATTTCCTGACCTACTTCAAGCTCATCTTCGGGTTTTTCAACGTGCTTAAAAGCAATCTGAGAAATATAAACAAGACCGTCGATACCCTCTTCAAGCTCAACAAATGCGCCGAAGGAAACCATTCTTACAACCTTGCCTGTAACGATATTGCCTACAGCATACTTTTCAGCGGCTGTGTTCCAGGGGTTAGCATTTATGTCTTTAAGAGATAAGGAGATTTTGCCCTTTTCCTTATTAACGTCAAGAATAGTAACAACAACCTTATCGCCTTTTGAAAGTATGTCGGAAACTTTCTTAACTCTGCCCCATGACATTTCTGAAATATGAATAAGACCGTCAACTCCGCCGAGGTCAACGAAAGCACCGAACTCTACGATACGGCTTACAGTACCTTCAACTCTTGAACCAACCTCAAGAGATTCGAAAAGCTGCTGTCTTCTTTCTTCAATCTGTTTTGTAACAAGTTCTCTTCTGCCTGCTACAATACGTCTCTTAGGCTTGTCTGTACATTCGATAATGTTAAAATCAAGCTCCTGACCTACAAACTTTGTTAAGTCTTCAACGAATCTGTTTGAAACCTGTGAAGAAGGAACGAATACTCTTCCGCCTAAAATGTTTACCATAAGACCGCCCTTAACAACGTTAAGAACCTTACCTGTAACAACGCTCTTATTGTCGAATGCTTCTTTTAAAGAATCATAAACTTTAGCCTTGTTGCAGTATTTCTTTGAAAGCTCTACAATACCGTCATTGTCGTTTACTCTCTTTATATAAACTTCAATTTCGTCGCCTTCTTTTACAACCTCAGCAGGATTTACATCAGCATCATCGGAGAACTCGTTTCTCTCGATAATACCTTCATACTTAAATCCCAAATTAACGAATACCTCGCCTTTGTCTGTTACGCTGATAACAGTTCCCTTAACTACCTTACCGCTTCTAAGGCTTAAAGGTGTATCGTTAAGCATTTCTTCAAATGTTTTGTTTTCATCACTCATGGTTTTTATTGCCTCCTCGATTATACCGGGCGGTGTACTCGCTCCGGCTGTTACTCCTATTTTACCATTTTTATTTAAACATTTCAACTGTTTTGTTTGAATTTTTTCAAATAAAAATGTGTTTTTGCAAATTTTTTCACTTATATGATAAAGTTTTTGTGTATTTGAGCTGTTTTTATCACCCAAAACTATCATACAATCTGCTTTTTTTGCAATTTCCACAGCTTCCCGCTGTCTTTCGGCGGTAGCTGAGCAAATGGTGTTAAAAATCTTTATGTCGGTTTCTTTGGGAATTGCCGCCGAAATTTCTTCAAAAAGCCCCGTATTGAATGTCGTCTGAACAACAAGGGAATATTTTTCGCCAGGCTTTAAAGTCTTTACGTCTTCGGGCTTTTCTATTATAATGGCTGTGTTATTGCTGTAGCCGTTTATCCCCACGACCTCCGGGTGAACAGGGTTTCCTACTATTATTATGTTTCTTCCTTCATTATAATTATCCCTGACAATATTATGAATTTTTTTAACATAGCCGCAGGACAGATCAATATATTTAAAGCCTTTGCTTTCAATTTCTTCATAGACCTCAGGCGGAACACCGTGGGAACGTATAACAATTGTAGAGCCTTCTTCAGCCTCACTTAAATTGCCTATTGCCTTAACACCTTTTTCCTCCAAATCTCCGGTAACGATTTTATTGTGTATAATAGGTCCGTAGGTGTACATTTTTTCTTTT
Source organism: Clostridiales bacterium (assembly GCA_021203425.1). GTDB lineage: Bacteria > Bacillota > Clostridia > Lachnospirales > CAG-274 > JAJQCI01. Next base: position 10,048 of record JAJQBF010000126.1, read on the forward strand.
CCGATATTTCCGTAAACCGATTCAACAGCCCTTTTAACCCCTGGGCAGAAACCGGCGGTTTTTGCCAGCATAATTTCCATAGCTTATCCCTCTTTCAGGTGTTTTTTTATTTCTTCAACTATATAGTCTTTAACCTCTTCTATTGTCATATAGGTTGTGTCAAGAAGAACAGCGTCTTCTGCCCTTTTAAGGGGGTTATATTCTCTGTGGCTGTCGTTGTAGTCACGTTTTTTAATATCCTCCAAAATTTCCTCATAGGTTGTGGTTATTCCCTTGAGTTCAAGCTCTTCAAAACGTCTTTTTGCCCTTTCTTCAACCTTGCCTTCCATAAATACCTTAACTTCGGCATTCGGCAGTACGTTTGTTCCTATGTCTCTGCCGTCCATAATAACGCTTTGTTTGGCGGCACATTCTCTTTGAAGAGCCACAAGCTTTTCTCTTACTGCCTTATATGAGGCTACCTTAGAAGCCCCTTCAGAAACTTCGGGAGAACGGAGCAAATCCGTTACATCAACATCATTTAAAAGATATCTCTGTTCTATTTTGGTTGACTGTATGGTTATGTTTATATTGTCTAAGTTACTTATAACCTCAAGTTCATTGTTATAGTCTATGTCTTTGTCTATGCAGTAGAAGGCAACACTTCTGTACATTGCCCCCGTATCGATATAAATAAAGCCAAGCTCCTTTGCCACAAGCTTTGCTATAGTACTCTTGCCTGAACCGGCCGGACCGTCAAGGGCAACCGCAACTCTGTTTTCGTCCTGCGAAAGGTCTGTTCTTAAAATTCTTGCCCCGTTTAAATAAATGTGTCTAATTTCACTTTGGGGCACAAGAGCTTCTGTTAGCATAAGAACCCTTATGCACATTTTAAGCCCTCCCTTAACCTTAATCTCGGGATAGTCTAAAAGACCGGCGTTTGTTATTCCTATTTCCCTTGCGGCGGCAGCCGGATAAGCTGTGTTTAAATCCTCTGTTGCCGTAAACATAATACTTATTATGTCCTCATTTTTAAGAGAGTTTTTTTCCATCATTTCTTTTAAAAGAAAGCCTGTTTCCGAAAGAATGGCATCTCTTGTGTTTTCATTTACGGTTGTTGCCCCTCTGACTGCTCGTGTTGACATAATTTTCCTCTCCTTTATGAATTTATTCCCGCAAGGTAGCCTGTCGAAAAAGCTATTTGCAGATTATATCCTCCCGTAAGGGCATCTACATCTATAATTTCCCCTGCAAACAAAAGGTTATTTATTATTTTTGACCTCATTGTTGAAGGGTCGATTTCCTTAACGTCAACCCCTCCGCAGGTTATAACCGCCTGATTAAACCCTTCAGTACCGTATATGTTAAGCTCAAAACCCTTTAAAACCTTTATAAGCCGCTGTCTTTCCTCTCTGCTGACGGAGTTTACCTGTTTGTCTTCGTCTATACCCGTCATTTTAACAACTGTGGGTATAAGTGCTTTGGGCAGCAGTTTGTCAAGGGAATTTTTAAATTCTCTGTTTTTAAATTCTCCGAAATCTCTTAAAATACACTTGTTTAAATCGCTTTCCGAAAGAGCCGGTTTCAAATCGATATATATTTTGGGCTGATTTTTAATTTCCTTAGTTAAATAACGGCTTGCAGATAATATAACAGGACCGCTGACTCCGGTGTGGGTAAACAAAAGCTCGCCGAAATCCTCATATACCTTTTTATCTTTTACATATGCCCGTATGCCTATATTTTTAAGTGTAAGACCGGCTAAATTCCGGCAAAAGCCGTCTGCCTTAAGCCCCACAAGGGAAGGATATACTTTTGTCGCTTTATGCCCCAAAGCGGAGGCAAAACCGTGACCTTCCCCCTCTGAGCCTGTGGAAGGGTAGGAAAAGCCCCCTGTTGCCAATATATATGAGTCGGCTGAAAACTCGCCCTTAGTTGTAATAAGCCCCGAAATTTCACCTGAGCCGGCTTTAAAGCCCTTAACCCTACAGTTAAGCACAGTCTTAACACCGTTTATATTCATAAACTTATTGAGTGCCTTTATAATATCGGAGGATTTGTCGGATTTAGGGAAAACCCTGTTTCCTCTTTCTACCTTAAGTTTGACACCCATATCCTCCACAAGATTCATAATATCTCTGCACCCGAAACTGTAAAAAGCCGAATACATAAAGTAAGGGTTTGTAACAGTGTTTTTAATAAGATTTTCTTCATCTGAAAAATTGGTTAAATTACATCTGCCCTTACCCGTAATATATAATTTTTTTCCGAGTCTGTTGTTTTTTTCAAGGAGTATAACCTCTTTTCCTTCTCTTGCCGCAGTTCCCGCCGCAATCATTCCCGAGGCGCCTCCGCCTATTACAATAACTTTTCTCATTTGTAGTTCTTATCCTCTTTAAGGTTTGTTCCTTTAATTGCCCCTGTGGCAAGTTCGTCGCATCTGTTGTTCCAGGGGTTCGAGGCGTGACCCTTAACCCAGTTAAATGTAACCTTGTGAACATTAAGAAGTTCAAGAAGTTCTTCCCAAAGGTCAATATTCAATGCCTTGTCGGTTTTCGTCCTCATCCAGTTGTTTTTCTTCCATTTTAAAACCCAGCCCTTGTTTATGGCATCAACCACATATCTGGAGTCACTGTAAAGCATAATTTCACAAGGCTCCTTTAATATTCTGAGAGCCATAATAACGGCATAAATCTCCATTCTGTTGTTTGTGGTTTTATAAAAACCCTCTGAAAGCTCTTTTTTAAAGTCATTATACATAAGAACAGCCCCTGCGCCCCCTTTGCCCGGGTTTCCCGAACAGGCGCCGTCTGTATAGATATTAACCTTTTTCATATTGTCTCCTTAAGTATATAAAGAAACAACCACTCTCTGTATTCAGCGGTTATTTCCCAAATAATCTCTGTTTTTATATTATCATACAATTTAAACAGTGTCAATGACAACTTTTTTTGCAATCACGTGAATCTAATTTTGTAATAAATCTGTAACATCAATTAAGGCAACAAAACAG
>JAJQBF010000071.1 GCA_021203425.1 Clostridiales bacterium
GGGTTATATCAGGTTCTAAAAAGGGGCTTAAGCTTAAAGCACCGAAAGGTTTAAGCACAAGACCTACTACAGACAGAATTAAGGAATCTCTTTTCAATATACTCTCCCCTGTTTTGAGAGAATGCCGTTTTTTGGATATGTTTGCAGGGAGCGGCGGAATAGGTATTGAGGCTCTTTCAAGAGGGGCGTCGGAAGTCTTTTTTATTGACAGGGACAGAGAGGCTTTGAAGGTTATAAAAGATAATATTCAAAAAGCCGATTTCAGCCGGCAGGCTGTTGTTTTGGGCTTTGACTGGAAAACGGCTTTAAAACATATTGAAAACAGAGGGCTTAAATTTGATGTTATTTTTATGGATCCTCCATATAATTCGGATTTTATTGAAAATATACTTGACGAAATTAAAAATTTGGGTATACTAAATAATGAGGGGATAGTTGTTGTCAAACAGGCAAAGGACGAACCCAAAATTATCAAAGAGGGTTTTAAGGTTTACCGTGTTAAAGATTACGGAAAAACCACAAAAATAAGTTTTTTGACCTTGGAGGAAACAGAGAATGTTAAGAGCGGTTTACCCGGGGAGCTTTGATCCTGTTACAAACGGGCACGTAGATATTATGGAAAGGTGTTCGAAGTTTGTTGATACACTGATAGTTGCCGTTTTGGCTAACCCCGATAAGAAATCTCTTTTTACGGGTGAAGAAAGAGTTGTTCAGTTAAAGGAAATAACAAAGCATTTGCCCAATGTTGAAGTTAAATCATTTTACGGTCTTCTTGTAGATTTCTGTAAACAGGAAGACGCAAAGCTTGTTATAAGAGGGTTAAGGGCTGTTACCGATTTTGAATATGAATTTAAAATGGCACTTGCTAACCGAAAGCTGAACGAAGAGATAGAAACAATATTTATATCTTCGAGTACAAACAATATGTTTATAAGCTCAAGCAGTATAAAGGAAATAGCAATGTTTGGCGGTTCTGTTGAGGACATGGTTCCGCAGTATATTAAGAACTGTTTAGACGAGAAATTTAAAAACAGGGAGGAAAATTAATTATGGATTCCATTATCGATATTATCGACGAAATACAGGACTTGCTGGATGCCTGTAAAAAGACGGCTTTTTCCGGCGGTAAAATTTCCGTAGACAAGGAACAGCTGACAGAGCTGCTTCAAGATATAAGACTTAACATACCTTCCGAAATTGCACAGGCAAAGCGTATTTCGGAAAAATGTGAAAAAATTGTTCAAGAGGCTCATAATAAAGCAAACCAGATTATCAAACAGGCAGAGGATCAGGCCGAAAAGCTTATTTTAGACCATGAGATTACAAGACAGGCTAAGGCTGAGGCAGAGATAATTGTTGAAGACGCAAGAGAAGACGCAAGGGAAATCAGAAAGAACGCTGTTTCTTATGCTGACGACCTTTTAAGTGATGTTGAAGAGGCTGTTACACAGACACTTCGCAAGGTTGAAGAAGAGTCAAGAGCTGTCCTTAATACTATAGAAGAAACAACAAGCAGTCTTTCAGATTATCTTAACGACGAAATCGATATAATTACAGGAAACAGAAATGAGCTTAAGGCTTAAAACAGGGATACATATGAGAAAAATAACGAGGGGACAGGTATGCCCCTCTTATTTTGAAGTCTTGAAACTGTTTGGGTTCAAGGCTCAGACCTTTATTGTTTCCCATATAATACACAGAAAGAAACTTAAAAATCCGCAGAGGGTTTTTCCTGTTATGTAGGGTTTACATGGAAGTTTTGCCTCTTGAAGAAGGCTTACAGACTGGGCATGAACACAGAACCCTCCGAAGGAAATTAAGAAACACAATATGGGCAGTTTCAGGGGAATGTTAAGACCGGCTATAAGTTTACAGCCGTTTGTCATTTCAGCCATACCGAGAAACAGACCTTCCGTTGAAACGGTATTTAAGCCCAAAAGGCTTGACGGGCAGGATATAAGAGAGAGTATATTTGTAAGCTTTATCATTTCCGTAATCACCGAAAACAAAGTGATAAAACCGCCCACCAAAATCATTGATTTACAGCCTTTTTCAACAGAAAGAGACAGAGCTTTGCCGAAGTTTTTGCTTTTAAGAGATATTTTACGGGCTGTATTTTTTTTGAGGGGTAAGTATGCCTTAAGACAATTCCCAATATAAGGGGCGCCGCATAATGACAGCTCAAAATTGTTAAAGCTGCTTTCGGGTTGGCAAGCATAACCGTGCCTACACTTCCCAAAATAAAAAGAGGACCTGAATTGCTGCAGTAGGCGGAAAGCCGTACAGCCTCCGATTTTGAGATATGTCCGGCTGAGTACATTTCCGTTAAGGTTTGTATGCCTATAGGGTAGCCGGAGGTTATACCGCTTAAGAATACGAAGAATCCCTCAGGGGATATGCCCAGAAATTTTTTTGAAAACGGCGCTGCTGTTTTGCTTATGAGACTTACAAAGTTAAGATTTATAAGCAAGGAAGTACCGACGGCAAAAGGAAACAAAGACGGAAAGGCAGCTGTATACCACAGAACAAGACCCCGGCTCGCCGCATGAACAGCCTCTTTCGGAAAAATAATCAACATAATATTGAAAATTAAAACAAACAGTGATATAATAAATTTTGAAGGTTTTATATTAACCAGCCTCTTTTTCGTATCCGTATTCTGTTTAATTTATATGTTTCAGTGGCTTAAAAAATACGAAGAAGATAATTTATGATAAACCGAGGATTTGATATAATTGGCAGACAAGAGAAGTAAGACAAATAAAAATACAACAAAAAATCAGAAAAGACAGCCTGCCTCTTCAGTCAGCAGCGGCAGGAGCACTTCTCGCAGGAGTACGCCGGCTCAGTCAAACCGTCAGCTTCTTCCGGCGCCTACACGTTCAAGAACGGTTTCTCAGGCTAACAGAACAGCGCCGAGAACAAACAGCAGCAGGGTTTCACGTACAAATACGTCTTTAACCGGCTTATCTTCACGCACAAGGACAGATTCGTCTTCTTCACGTTCCTCTGTGGGAACCGGCAGAAATATAGTGAATATAAATGGCGCAAGACGGCTCGGGACGGAAACAAGCAGCAGAACGTCGAGAGCGACATCGAGAACCGTTTCCGGAACTTCTTCGAGAACGTCCTCAAAAACCGCCTCCGGAACTTCTTCAAGAACATCGAGAACCACAGCCGGAACCTCTTCAAGAACATCGAGAGGGACAACTTTAAGAACATTATCGGGTGGCTATTCAGGTTCTTCAAGAACGTCAGCTACATACAGCGGAGAGGACAACAGAAGGCTTTCCACGAGGACATCAACTTCAAGGAGTTTGACAGGAACCTCATCGTCAAGAAATCTGACGGGAACATCTTCCCGAAACAGCAGAACAGCTGTTTCGACTGCGCAAAGACGCAAAACAACACAAAGCAAGGTTGTACATAAAAAAGTCAGCGGAATAGGTTATGAAGGGGCAGCCCAGGTTTTTATGGCTCTTTTTCTTGTGATTTCCGTTTTATATATAGGCGGAAATATTTTGAGGTATGCCCTGAAAAACGCTGTCAGCTATGACACAATCCAAATAGGAAGTATAGATACACCGAAGTCAGCGGAAGGGCTTATTGTAAGAACAGAAACGGCTTATCAGTCCGATATTGACGGTGAAATTAATTTTCTCGTTCCCTCCGAAGAAAAAGTTAAGGCGGGAGAGGTTATATGTACGGTTAAGCTGACAGATACCGTAGCAAGCGCAGAACAGTCTGTAAGTGAAATAAACGACAATATTATAAGCGGCGAGACTGTAAAACAGGAAATTGATGAAACAAGTGATGATGCCGTAAGATTTAACCTTGAACTTAAGGCACTTGCCGACGATGCGACGATGAGCCTTGTGGCTTTGGATACAGAGGCACTTCGTGATTTTACGAATAATGCACAGGTTAAACAGGAAACAAGAAACCAGTCTATTTTAAGCGGAAGTACGGAACAGTCAGCCGAAAAACAGCAGGCAGAAACCGTAATAGCGGAAAATTCCAGAACATATACAGCCCTTGAAGGGGGTATAGTTTGCCTTGAAACAGACGGGCTTGAAAGTGAGCTTACCTATGACACTGTGGGTTCGCTTTCGGAGGGTGACATAAAGAAGGGCACAGACAGCTCCCATGTCGCCTGGGCTGAAGTTTCGGCAGGAGAAAATATATTTAAGATTATAACCTCCAATGTGTGGTATATTGCCGCATATATTGACTCAGACTATGTTCTGGACTGGGAGGAAGGGGACAGACACACAATTTATTTGACTGACTCAATAGGTCAAAGCCTGGATATGGACGTTGTTGTGGAAACCTTTGTGCCGGATAATAAGAAAACATTTATGGTTTTGAAGGCATCAAAATATATGATAGACTTTATGTCGGCAAGAAATCTGACATTTGAAATTGACAAGGTTCAAACGGGATATAAGATATCCAATTCGTCGATTGTTGAAAATACCCTTATAAAAATTCCTGCTGAATATGTTGTAAACGGCACTGTTACAAAACAGAACGGCACAACTGTTTCGGTAGGAGAGGCAAAGGGAGATTATGCTTACTTCCCTGTGGGATATGATACCCTTGTGCTCCATGACGTTATACTTAACCCCGATGACAATTCGGATTCATATGAGCTTACAGAGGTTGAAACACGGCAGGGTGTTTATATAATGAATACGGGCATAGCCCAGTTCTATACAATTGATACCGAAGGCAGTGAGTCAAACTCGACAAATACTATACTTGACCCGGCAAAGAATACGAATTTGAGTATATATGACAGAGTTGTTGTTGACCCCAAAAATATAGAAGATGAAGATATGCTTTACAAATAAAAAAAATGAATCGAGTGGTGTTATGAATGTAATCAGGGAAAACCTTGAAGAAATAAGGCAGAATATTAAAACTGCGGCGGAAAAAGCCGGAAGACGCCCGGAGGACATTATTCTTTTGGGTGTTACCAAAACTGTTGACTGCGAAAGAATTCAGCAGCTTGTTGATTTAGGGGTTAAAGAACTGGGTGAAAACCGAGTTCAGGAGCTTATGTCTAAGATTGACGTCATAAAAGGAGATGTCAACTGGCACTTAATAGGCAGCCTTCAAACAAACAAGGTTAAATATATAATAGGAAGGGTTAAGCTTATACATTCCGTTGACAGTGTTCATCTTGCGGAGGAAATAAGCCGCCGTTCACTCAAGGCAGGGCTTGTTACCGATATTCTTCTTGAGGTTAATGCGGCAGGAGAGGAGAGCAAACACGGTTTTGACCCTTCAGAGCTTTATGAGGCTCTGGAAAAATTAAGAGAATTTAAGGGTATAAGGGTTAAAGGGCTTATGACAGTTGCCCCTTATGACGAAAATCCCGAGAACAACAGAGTATATTTTAAAAAAATGCGTGAATTATTTGTTGACATTAAGGCAAAAAACTGTGATAATATAGATATGACTTTCTTATCTATGGGAATGACTAATGATTATACAGTTGCAATAGAAGAAGGCGCCGATATTGTCCGTATAGGAACGGGAATATTTGGAGCAAGAAATTATAATTAGGAGGAACTGCTGCTATGCCGAGCTTTTTGGAAAATATTAAGGACAGAATTTTCCCCAACAACAATTACGGGGACGAATATTATGACGATGATATAGGTGAAGAGGAATATGATGATTATGAAGAGGTTCCGGCGCCGAGACCTGTTTCTTCAAGCAGAAGAACAACTTCAAGCCGTTACGGTTCAAACTCCAGAGTTTACAGAGTAAACACAAATGTTCAGATGGAGGTTTTGGTAAGTACGCCTACAAGCGTTGAAGAGGCAGGAGAGGCATGTGATGCCCTTCGTGACAGAAAGACTGTTGTTGTAAACCTTGAAAAGGTTAATTTTGACACAGCCCAGAGAATAAGTGACTTTTTAAGCGGAGCAAGCTATGTTTTAGATGGCAGTGTTCAGCTTATTTCCGATGAAATTCTTATTATAGGACCTATGAACGTAGATATTACGGGTAATTTTGCCGATGAACTTAAGGCAAACGGTATAAATATACCCAGAACAGCGTCTACAAAGTGGAAATAATAAAAGGGTGATTTAATGAAAATTTTGCTGATTAGGGCAATAGACGGTATGGCGTCTTTGATATATATACTTATATTTGCCAGATGTTTATTGAGCTGGCTGCCTCTTGACAGAAGTAATAAAATCATTGACTTGATATATACACTGACAGAGCCTTTTCTTGCGCCTATAAGAAGACTTTTTGACAGATCTCCTTTGGGCGGCTATGGTATGAGGGTGGATTTTTCGCCTGTAATTGCTTTTATACTTATAAGTATTGTGCGAAATATATTAGTAAATATAATAGTGTCTTATGTTTAATAAAAGCGAATATTTAAAAAATATTTCAGATAATGAGCTTAAAATGTTTACGGCAAAGGGCTTTGACAGGGCGGCGGCTGCCGAAAAAAGACGGGAGGCGCTGTTTTCCGACTTTGCCGACCCTTATAAGGTTATGACCCTTGTAAATCTCTTAAATAAGCATACGGATTTAACCGTTAAGGCTTTCGGGGGTTATGAAGGGGCGGAAAGGCTTATGGCAGGGTTTTACCCCGAATATGCCGAAGAAAGGGTCTTTCCTATTGTGCCTGTCTGCGTCAGCTATAATATGACATATTCCAAAAAGCTCAGCCACAGAGATTTTCTCGGCTCGGTTTTAGAGCTGGGAATTGAGAGGAGTAAAATAGGGGATATTGTTTTAAGCGAGGGAACAACCGTTATTTTCTGCGCAGACTGCGTGGCGGATTTTGTGGCTGTAAGTCTTGAACAGGTTGGGCACACAAAGGTTAAAGCAGAAATAAAAGAGGATATTTCAGAATATGTAAAAGCTGTTCCTATAAAGGAAACGGTTAAAACCGCAGCCTCCGAAAGGGCTGACGCTGTTTTAAGCGCAGCATTTAATATATCACGAGCCGCAGCCTCAGAGGCGGTTAAAAGCGGAAAGGTTTTTGTAAACTGGGTTCCCGTAACAAGCGGCTCGAAAAAACTGTCGGAAGGCGACGTAATAACCATAAGAGGCAAGGGGAGAATAAAGCTTTTGGAATTTATGGGGAATACCAAAAAGGATAAACTAATCATAAAAATACAAAAATTTAATTAGGAGGGGACAGCTTTGCTTACACCTATTGATATTGAAACAGTCGAATTTAAAAAGGTTGCGTTAGGATATGCGCCTGAGGGAGTAGATGAATTTTTAAATAACGTTATAATCGAGTTCGAAAGACTTTATAAGGATAATTCGTCTCTTAAGGAACAGATTAAACAGCTTGAAGAAAGCATAGAATATTATAAAGGCTTGGAAGAATCCATAAAAAGTTCTATCGTTTTGGCAGAAAAGACAGCTGCCGAGGCAAAAAAGAACGCATCGGAACAGGCGGACGCAATCATAAAGAAAGCCCAGCTTAAGGCAGATGAAATACTTATGGATATAAAGGGCGAAAAATATCAGCTTGAATCGGCGGTTATGGAGCTTAAATCAAGATATACAATACTTTCATCGGGCATAAAAGGGCTTATAAATACAGAGCTTGATTATTTGGAAAAAAGCGAGGCGCTTTTAAATGAGTCTGTTCCGGATACGGGTGTTAAGAAAGCAGAGGCAGCAAAAAGAACGGGAAATAATAAATAACAGGTAATAAAAAACGAAACGGTTCAAATGTTAAGGAAAGGTTTTCCTTGATGTTTGAGCCGTTTTGTTGTTAGATTAAGCAAAATTTTGAGATTTTTTTGACATAATTTATTGCTTTATCAATATTTTTATTGTAAAATTATGTTCGAAATATTTATAAAGAACAGAAAGGTAAGAAAAAATGAAAAAAATTATTACTGTATTATTCGGAATTATTGCGATTTTGGCTGTAGCCTATGCAGGTTTTTTGGCATATTCGGCTTTTTTTAACGGCTACAGCGTAGAGGTCTTTTCGGATAATGAAACAACAACGGAAGAAGTTACTGAGATAACAACTGAGGCAACAACCGAGCCTACTACAGCCGCAGCCGAAATAAGTTTGGTTATGATAGGCGACGTACTTGCACATGAGGGGGTTTACAACAGCGGTCTTCAAGATGACGGCAGCTATAATTATGACCATATTTTCGCCCATATAAAAGATGATGTTCAGGCAAGCGATATGGCTATTGTAAATCAGGAGGTTATTTTAGGCGGAACGGAACTTGGGCTTTCCGGTTATCCTATGTTCAACAGCCCTACGGAGTTGGGAGATGCCCTTGCAGATGCCGGTTTTAATATTGTTCTCCATGCTACAAACCACACTCTTGACAAGGGAGCACAGGGTGTTGACAACACAATAAATTTCTGGAAAACACAACACCCCGAAATGGCTTATTTGGGTATTCACGACACTCAGGAAGACTATGACAACAACAGCGTTTATTATTATGAAAAAGATGGACTTACGGTTGCCGTTATGAATTATACATATGGTACAAACGGAATTTCTCTTCCGGAAGGCAGGGAGTATATTGTAAATCTTCTCGATGAAGACAAAATTAAGTCGGATATGGCCGAAGCAAGGGAAAACGCCGACTTTATAGTAGTTTGCCCTCACTGGGGAATCGAGTATGTAACGGAGGCAACGGAAGAGGAAGAAACCTGGGCGCAGTTCTTCTCGGATAACGGCGCAGACCTTATAATAGGAACTCACCCCCACGTTATTCAGCAGGTTGAAACAATAACCGGAGTAAACGGAAACAATACGGTTGTATTTTATTCATTAGGCAACTTTGTTTCAAATCAGGATCAAACTATAACTATGCTTAGGGCTATGGCAAAGGTTAATATATCAAATGAGGGAGGCACGGCTCATATAACGGACTATGAGGCTGTTCCCCTTGTAACTCACCAGCTTTACGGCAGAGGGCTTATAACAACCTATAAGGTTTCCGATTATACAGATGAGCTTGCATCGCAGAATAAAATTCATTCTTATGACAGCGGTTTGACAATGGACTGGCTTAAGGAAACAAGCCGCTCTATCCTCGGCAGTGCATATAAAGAATAAACGTAAAGAGGGATTAGTTCCCTCCTTATCCCGTCTAATGAACCAAAAAAGTGCTGAAATATCAAAAAAACATTGACAAGGGCTAAAAAAAATGATATCATTAATATGTTGTGAATTTACAGTTACCGCACGAAGAGGCTTTTAATTCCGATATACGGAGCCGTATTCGGCGAGTTCCTGATTATAAGGAGGTGCAATTGAATGTACGCTATTATCGAAACAGGCGGCAAGCAGTATAAGGTTGCTGAAGGTGACGTTATAACTGTTGAAAAGTTAGGTGTTACCGAAGGTGAATATACTTTTGATAAGGTTCTTGTTGTTGCCGACGGCGAAAACGTAAACGTAGGTGCTCCCTATGTTGAAGGTGCAGCTGTTACAGCTAAGGTTTTAGGCGAGGGCAAGGCTAAAAAGGTTATCGTTTACAAGTATAAGCCTAAAAAAGGTTTCCACAAGAAAAACGGTCACAGACAGCCTTTTACAAAGCTTTCGGTTACAAAAATTAATGCATAATTATGCTTAAAGTAATTATATTAAAAAAAGAAAAAAATATCTGCGGTTTTGAGGTTAAAAACCATACCGACCCTATCGTTTGCAGCGCTGTGTCGGTTTTGTCTCAGTCTGCCGTAAACGCTGTTGAGGCTCTTACGGAGATAGGGGATAAATATGAACTTAAAATTGATGAAGAAAGCGGATATTTATATTTTTTGATACCATCTCTCAAAAACGGAGAGAAAAGCCAAAAGGCAGATTTACTCTTAAGAGCTTTTGAGCTTTCCGTAAACTGTCTTATGGAAGAATATTCCGATTATGTAATTGTTAAAAGCAAGGAGGCGTAAACTGATGATAAGAATTAACCTTCAGTTATTTGCTCATAAAAAGGGTTCCGGTTCTTCAAAGAACGGTCGTGATTCAAACTCTAAAAGACTTGGCGCCAAAAGAGCCGACGGTCAGCACGTTTTAGCAGGAAACATTCTTTACACACAGAACGGTACAAGAATTCACCCCGGAAAGAACGTAGGCTGCGGAAATAATTATACATTATTTGCGCTTGTTGACGGCAGGGTTAAATTTGAAAGACTCGGCAGAAGTAAAAAGCAGGTTTCTGTTTACCCTGTTGAAGCATAACTTATTTTAAGAAACTCGGCGGCTATATTTTATTTATATAGCCGCTTTTTACGTAACATTTCAGCCCTGTTTTCGGCAGCATAGTTTTTGAAATTGAGTTTCAAAGAAGATGCTTTGCGGGTTTATTCGGCTGAACTGTTATATAATGACAAAACAAATTGAGGTGAATTAATATGTTTGTTGACAGAGTTAAAATTCACATAAAGGCAGGAAACGGCGGAAACGGCTGCGTTTCCTTTTACAGAGCGAAATATATAACCCACGGCGGACCCGACGGCGGCGACGGCGGCAAGGGCGGCGACGTTGTTTTTGTTGTAGACAGCGGTGCCTCGACCCTTATGGATTTCAGATATAAGCGAGTTTTTAAGGCGGAAAACGGTTCTGACGGAGAAAAGAAAAACCGCTCCGGAGCTGACGGCGCAGATGTTGTTATAAAGGTTCCGGCAGGAACAGTTGTAAGAGAGGCAAATTCAAATAAGGTTATGGCTGACCTTACTAAACCGGGAGAAAGACGTGTTATTGTAAAAGGCGGCAGAGGGGGAAGGGGAAACCAACACTTTGCAACCCCCACAAGACAGGCGCCACGTTATTGTGAGGCAGGAAAAGAGGCCAAAGAGTATGACGTAATTTTGGAACTTAAGCTCATAGCCGATGTAGGTTTGGTGGGTATGCCCAGCGCTGGAAAGTCAACTATCCTCAAAATGGCTACAAACGCAAATCCCAAAATTGCCGCTTATCATTTTACAACATTAAGCCCCAATTTAGGTGTTGTAAGAGGTAATTTCAGCAGAGATTTTGTCTTGGCTGATATTCCCGGGCTTATTGAAGGGGCAAGCGAGGGTGTGGGCTTAGGTCATGACTTTTTAAGACACGTTGAAAGAACAAAGGTATTTATACACGTTGTTGACGCAGGAGCCGTTGAAGGAACAGACCCCGTAGAGAGTGTTAAAACAATTAATGCAGAACTTGAAAAATATAACAGCAGTCTTCTCGAAAGACCTATGATTATAGCTGCCAATAAAATGGATATCCCCGGGGCGGAAGAAAATCTTGAAAAGCTTAAGGAAACCTTTGAGCCTCTGGGTATGAAGGTTTTCCCGCTTTCCGCAGCTACAAACCGGGGAATCGACAAGCTCATAGCCGAAGCGGCAAACATTCTTCAGGATTATCCGCCGGACGTTGTGCTTTTCGATGAAGACTATGATGAATTTATAGATGAAATCCCCGAAGATTTAGGCAGTTTCACTGTTACAGAGGTTGAGAAAGGTTATTTCCTTGTTGAAGGTGTCGGTGTTGAAAAAATGATAGGCTACACAAACATTGAAAATGAGCAGGGTTTTGCATTTTTCCAAAAATATATCAGAGAAAAGGGTATTGTTGATGCACTTAAGGAAAAGGGCATAAAGGACGGAGACACCGTAAGAATTTATGACCTTGAATTTGAATTTATTGATTAAAGGGTGATTTTATGCTGACAAGCAAACAGAGAGCATATTTGAAAAAGGAAGGGGCTAAGCTGACTCCCGTTTTACAGGTTGGTAAGGCAGGAGTAAGCCCCGAGGTGGTTAGTTCGGCAGCCGAGGCATTGGCTGCAAGAGAACTTATAAAGGGAACTGTTCTTGACAACTGTTTTGACGATGTAAGAGATGTTGCAAATACAGTTGCGGAAAGAACACGCTCTGAGGTTGTTCATACTATAGGACGAAAATTTGTGTTATATAAGAAGTCTGATAAAAAACTTTTCGAACTTCCGAGATAAAAGCCATATGCGGCATTATATTAAAGAAATTCAGAAAACGATAATATAAAGGGGTTTTGATGTATGATAAACGTTATATTTGTGTGCCACGGAAATATCTGCCGCTCGCCTATGGGAGAGTTTATTTTTAAGGCTATGGTTAAAAAAGAGGGATTAAGCGGCAGTTTTCATATTGAATCGGCGGCAACAAGCCGTGAAGAGCTGGGAAACCCCGTTTATCCGCCTGCCGCAAGAAAACTCAGGAGTATAGGGCTTGACTGTCGGGGGCATCACGCAAGGCAGTTTACCCTTTCGGATTATAAGCACTTTGACTATATACTGGTTATGGAAAGCTATAACATCAGAAATTTAAACCGAATTATAGGCAGCGACAAAGAGGGCAAGGTTCACCGCCTTTTAGATTATTCAAAGCGCCCGAGAGATATAGCAGATCCATGATATACAGACGATTTCGACACAGCCTGTGAAGAAATAACAGAGGGCTGTGAAGGTTTTCTTTCTTACCTTAAGGACAGGGGCGAAATTTAAATAAATCATTAAGAATTTTTTCGGGGGAAAGTGTTCTGTATCCTTCGGGGTCGGAAACAATGTCTTCAAAGAAACGAAACAAATTAAATTCTGTTAAATATGACTCGGGACGGCTTACATCGGGAAACATTTTAAAATGTTCGGTGTAAGCTTTTTTCATATATTTTTCCGCTGAGTCTATAGCTTTGCTTTTCTCTCCGAAGGGAGTGAGCGTTCCGGAAAGCATAGGGGCAGGGGGAGAGCTGTGGAGAAGAACCAGACTTCCGTCAGTACATCTGCCGACGGATATAAATATGTGTTCGTTTTTTTCTCCGCCTAAAATATCTCCGGCTTTATATTCGGTTATTTCTGACGCTTTTGTAAGACTGCCCAGACCTTTGTCGGCTAAATTTTTGATTGTTTTTGTTGATTTATAAACAAACCCTTCTTTTTCGTTTTCGCTGTTAAATAAATTATATAAAACCCAGCCTATATA
>JAJQBF010000090.1 GCA_021203425.1 Clostridiales bacterium
AGATATTATAACGATGATACGGAATTTATAAGAGTAGAAAAAAAAAGAGCAAAATTGACGGCTTGTGTCTTAAACAGAGTGATTTTGTTTATGACGATGATGTTTTCGAACTTATAAACGGAAATTATGATGTTTTCGGAGATTATGAAAGCGAAGTTGTTTTTGAACTTTATGCAAAAATGAAATATCAGCTTTTAAGACCTAAAAACATTGTTATTTATGAAAGAGAACCCTTTGTCTTAAAACAGGGAAATGTCAGAGTTACAATAGATTCAAATATAAGAGGAAGTACGGATATTTCTTCATTTTTAGACGATGAAATTCCGGCTGTAAAGCTTTTTGGCTGTTCAATACTTGAGGTAAAATGGGACGAATATTTGCCTCAGATTATAAGAGATATTGTACAGGTGAAAAATGTAAAAGCGTCGTCATTTTCAAAATATGCGGCGACGAGGTTTGTTTAATAAATATAAGGAAGGTATAAAATGACTAATTTCAGTGATATTTTTAAATCGGATTTTTTAAGCTCGGCCAGTATAAAAAGCTTTTCTGTTACAGATACGCTTATAGCGCTGGGTCTTGCTTTTGTAATAGGACTGTTTATTTTTTTTAATTTATAAAAAAAACTTATAAGGGAGTTATGTATTCCGAGGCATTTGGAATTTCACTTGTTTCCATGTCTATGATTACTACTCTTGTTATACTTGCCGTAACGGCTAATATTATTCTTTCACTGGGAATGGTAGGTGCACTGTCTATTGTCAGATTCAGAAATGCCGTTAAGGAGCCTATGGATATTTCTTTTATGTTTTGGGCTATAGCCGCAGGTATAGTTTTGGGGGCGGGGCTTGTTCCTCTTGCTTTAATAGGTTCTGTTATTATAGGCATAGTTATTCTTAGTTTCTCTAATTTCAAGTCAATAGGTTCGGTTCCTTATATTTTGGTTGTAAACTGTGTTTTCGGAGCCGAAAAGGTTGCTTTGGAAGTTATAAAAAACGAATCTAAAAGATATGTTTTAAAATCAAAGACGGTTTCTAAAGAAGGCTATGAGCTTACATATGAAATAAGAACAAAAGACGAAGAGGTCCATATAATAAATAAGCTTATAAGAATAAACGGTGTGACCAATGCTGTTCTTGTAAGTTATAACGGCGAATATATGTCTTAAGGTGAAAAATAATGTTAAGCAGCAGGAAAATTAATTTATTGAGCATTATATTTACGGCAGTTTGTACTGCTGCCGCTTTGATACTTGTAATAAACGGCGGTTTTGAAAGTACAGAATATTCTAAACAGGAATATACCGAAAAATTGTTCGGAAAAAATGTTGTTAATTTAGATATAACTGCAGATGAAGACGACTGGAACTATATGGTTCAAAACAAAATATCAAAACCTTATATTTCCTGCGATGTTGAAATAAACGGCGATAAGTTTGAAAAAGTAGGAATAAGACCTAAGGGAAATTCAAATCTTTCCTCAGTGTTGGGGCAAAGAATAAGTTTCAGACTTGATTTTGACCATTATATAAAAAACCAAAGCTGTTACGGTCTTGAAGAGTTTGTACTTAACAATACACACTCGGATAAGACATTTATGAAAGATTATATAGCCTGCAGCCTTATGTCATATATGGAGTTGAGGCGCCTCTTTGCTGTTTTGCAAATATAACTCTTAACGGAGAGGCTTTCGGTGTGTACATAGCTGCGGAAGTTTATGATGATGATTATTTGGAAAGAACTTCTCAGACAGGAACTATGCTTTATAACGTGAAAAGCTCAGGTCTTGACGAATATGAAAAGGCGGTTATTGATCCCGAAACCTGTCGTGTAATATCTACCGAAGGTATAGTTTCTTCCGCAGACAATTTCGGTCCGGGAGAACCTCCGGGGGGAAGAATGGGTATGCCGCCGATGCCGCCGGGAAACGGTGAAAACTTCGGCGGAGGTATGCCGCCGGGAAACAGCGAAAACTTCGGCGGAGATATGGCTCATCCTCCGGAAAATACGGAAGAATCTCCGGAAAACGGCGGAGGAGGAAGTCTTGAATATACAGATAATAATACGGAAAGTTATAAAAATATATTTGCAAATTCCGTAAATGATAATGCCAAAGCAAGTGATTATGCAAGAGTTATAAGAGCTTTAGTATATCTGAACAAGGAAGAGGCAGAAAAAGAAGAACTGGAAAAATACTGGAATACAGATGAGATTTTAAGATATTTAGCTGTACATACATTTATGGTGAATACTGACAGCTATAATTCAAATATGGCTCAAAATTATTATATTGCGGAAAAAGACGGTGTTATTTCAATACTTCCATGGGATTATAATCTTTCTTTCGGCTCCTTTTCAATTGGCAGCCCCGGAAGAGAAGAGAATAAAGAAAAAGGCGACAGTGTTAAAACAGCTTTGAATTTTGCAATAGATACTCCCGTTTTGGGGGTTGATATGAAAGAAAGACCTCTTATAAGTGTTCTGCTCGGTGTAGATGAATATAAGGAAAAATATCATTTATATTTAGATG
>JAJQBF010000105.1 GCA_021203425.1 Clostridiales bacterium
ATTATATATCGAATTTATCGTCTCCTTAATAAAATCTTCAAGGGAAATATGTTCTCCATAATACTGCGGTACGGCACAGGCAGAATATTTACTGTAATGAATATACAGGCCTTTTTTAGGGCATTCCTGCCAAGCTATATGGTTTTCTATAGGATTATTATTCAATAATATTTTTATAGGTCTTAAATATTCATTTTGAAAATCTACTTTCCAGTCTAAGGTTGTAATAAAACACCATAACAAAACATCATCCTTTAACTCCCTTTTATATTTTTTATTAATTAAAACATTCTGCATTACATGATATAACATTCTGTCATGTTTTTCATAACCGAGCTCCCAAAATGCACCTCTTTTATCAAGATTTGCATTAAAAAAATTATCATCGGTTTTATGTGCCAATTTACTTTTTACATCGCTTTCTGTCCATGAAAAATGAAGTAAGCCCTCTAAGCCGCAGTTATCTTTAAAAATTTCCAAATTTAGCTTACTGACTCTCTGTATTATGTCATAGATTCGCTGAATCTCGGAGACAGATAATTTTTCTATTTTTTCATCCGCCCTTAAATTCTGACCCTCTTGTTTTTCAATCTCAATCATGTCAACACAATATTGGACAAAAGCAATTTCGTATTCTTCCGCCGGATGCTCATAATCGGCAAAAAGGTTAAAAAAGTCCAGCCATTCATTGTCTATCTTGTAAGGCCACATTTCAAGAGCTTCGCTTATTATGCCGCTTTTGTAATCATTTTTCAGTTGTTCCGTTCTGTATGTAAATTTAGCCTTATAAAGCTCATAATCCTTTAATTTTACACCCGAGTTCAGATCCATAAAAAAAACTGTTCTATTTCATTTTGGCTTCCGATGGATACCATTTCAAATTTAACATTATTCAACAAATAATCGCTTGGTATATCATAACCGGAAAATTTATCAAGAAGGTTCTTTATGGAAAATGTTGTAAAATCCATAATATTTATATTTACGCCGGACTTGTTGGTTTCATCCGGGGAACCGAAAATATTTGATGCTTCATCATCTTCGGCTGCCAATGAATTAAAAATTTCATTTGCTTTATTTCTGTTCTTAAAACTATACCACCCTTTATATTCGCCGGCTTTTTTATTTTCAATATGCAGTCTGTACAGCACCATGAGAAGAAGGGTTGTAAGTCTTTGCTGACCGTCATAAATTTGAAGAGGGTATTCATCATTGTTTTCATTTTCGCAGTATGTAATAATACAGCTGAAGTCAAAATCTTCATTTGCTTCATATTTCTTTTTGATTGCATCCAAAAGCTTATCTAATTTTTCTCCTCCCGAACCCATTACATAATCCCTTTGAATTTCGGGAATGAGCAGACCTTTTTTGTAGTTCTCTTTCAAATAACGCAAGCATATTTTATTTGAATCACTCATTTAAGCTGTCCTCCTTGTTTTTATCATATTCTTTCCCCGCATCTGAAAGCTTTTTTATATTTTTTATAAGCTCCTCAATACAGTTATATAACTCATCATTTTCCTCACCTCGGTTAATACAGATCCAATCATCGGTATAGGATTTGTATTCACCTGTATTATTTATCTGAGATTCGGGCAATTTAGGCAGATTATTCTTTTTATTGATTTTATGGTTTTCCGTATAAAGCTGCGACTCCAAAAAATAACTTACATCCCAAATACCGTTTGTTTTTGCGAGCATGTTGTAAGCTGTTTCATAAAAGCAAAACTTCTCCTCTTCCATTATTATATTATTGAGCTTGGTCTTGTTATAGACATCTTCGGGGCTAAACAGAGAGAAAAATCTGTATCTGTTTTTCTTTTTACATTCAAAAAGCATATTTACTGCGTTATATGTATTCCATCTGTTGGGTCCAGTATATAAACTTCCGTCAAGATCAATACCCAGCTCACAGGCAAGAGTTTTCGATATCATTTCATAATATTCCAAGGTTTTGATTTCTGTATCAAAATTATAGTCCCTTGTACTTGTTCCTGTATATCTGTCGCAAAATAATACCTTCAGTCTGTTAATATCGGGATTTTTTTCAAAATCATCATACCTTTGACTAACCAAATTCCATATGTCAGCATATTTTTTACTATACAGAAACTCAGACAGTGCAGAGAATACCTCAAGAATTCTGTTTCTTGCCCGATTTTCATTTTTTCCGTCCGAAGGATTGTCGCTTATCATTTTGGCTCTTATATAATCCGATATTACAAAACGTGTTTTGTTTTCATTTACATTCAGGAACTCATCAATAGGCTTGGATTTTGTTTCACGGTATAACATTTCCACTTTTTCCTTTATATAATCTGACAGTTCCTTTCTTCTGTCATAGGATATGATTTTGTCAATTTCTTTTATAACCCCCTTGATTTTTTTGTTCCACATTTTATTAAAGTCATTGGAGTATTTTGAAACCCTTATTTCATCATCACTCATATCATCCTCGCTGTTATCGCTGAAGCCGTCATTTTCCTTCGGGTTTTTATACCTATCATTATTA